>JABDKN010000054.1 GCA_013002205.1 Granulosicoccus sp. | reverse complement strand
TGGGAGGTATGATCGGCGTGAGTATCGTGGCCGGCGGCGCTGCCCTGGCCCCGGTCACCGGAGCTGCATTGTTTTTCGTCTGCCTGGTCGCCGGGCAACTGCTCGGTGCCGCTGCGGCTGATCACATTGGCGCCTTCGGCATGCCCGTCAGACCCTTGTCACTGACACGCATCGCAGGCTTGCTGCTGGTGTTTTTTGGCGCCCTGCTGGTGCACCGCGGCTGATTCCCAGTCGAACGGATCGCATGGCTCTTCAGCGTCAAGGAGCTCTGCTGATCACTCCTGGTGATGTGCAAGCCGGTACAGTATTTTAGCGCTTGTGGGTGATTGAGCGAGAGCGTATAAGCTGAACGATACCGTGTGCGCAATGACATGCACAGGCTCTGAGTGGGCATGCACAGGCGTTGACAGTGGGCGGAAGAGCGCCTCGAACTGATACCGATCATTCGCTGACTGTCTGGACCGGCGAAGCGTCAGTTACTGTCAACTCAACCCCAGGGAGGGTGAAAATCATGTGCAAGATTCTTTCGGTGCGTCGTTGTCCGGATGCCGCATTCCATAGTCGAACCGTTCTCACGGGCATGCTCTGGCTCCTGTTGAGCGTATCGGCGCTGGCAGCAAACCCGTCACCACCGGGCGCGCTTCGTTATAAGGTGTATTCAAGTACCGCAGCAGAAGTATTCTGGAACAGTGCCACGGATGATGGTCGTGTCGTGGGCTATGAGGTCAGGATAAACAGCAATAACCTGGGAATTCGCGACGCATCGAGTTACTTTACCAATACTCTGGTGAGCGGCCAATCGTACACTGTCACCGTCACCTCTATCGACAACCAGGGGAATCGTTCAGCCCCTGCCTCGGTCAGCTTCATCGGTGGTGACCGGTCTACCCCGTCCACGACCGGAAGCGGGCCGGCGGCACCGGCAGGTCTCAGGTCCAGGGTGTATTCCTCGAGCTCGGGCGAGCTTTTCTGGAATCAGTCGAGCACCTTCGGGCTCAAACACGAGATCAGTCGCAATGGAAGGGTGGTAGCCAGCATTGCCGGCCTCAGCTACTACGACAAGACGCTGGTCAAGGATACGCTCTACACCTATGCGGTCACCGCGATAGATCCGCAGGGCAGGCGTTCGAGCGCCGCCACCGTGACCCTGAATACGGGTACTGGAGTGTCAGTTCCCCCCACCAGCGGAAACGGGCCGGTAGCACCGGCAGGTCTCAGGTCCACCGTGTATTCCTCGACCTCCGCCGAGCTCTTCTGGAATCAGTCGAGCACTTTCGGGCTCAGGCACGAGATCAGTCGCAATGGTACTGTGCTGGCCAACATTGCCGGCCTCAGCTACTACGACAAGTCGCTGGTCCGGGGTACGCTCTACACCTATTCAGTCACCGCGATAGATCCGCAGGGCAGGCGTTCAATCGCCTCCTCGGTCATGCTCAACACGCCGGGAGGAAGTACCGGAGGACCGGTGGTCTCGGATGGCAGTGCGCTCATCAGGGAGCCTGCGAATCTGTATCAAGGTGATGGTTACAGCCCGGTCGATGTTATCCGGGTGGATATAAGAACGGTGACCACAAAGGGCACCTGTACCGTGGAGGATCAATCGGGTTGCACACTGGCCGATGTGCTTGCCGATATCGACGGAAATGACGAACTGACTGTGGATATACCGATTCACTTCAGTAGCGATGATTTCGCTGATGACGGCACTCTCAGCAACGCCGAGTTACGATTACGAGGTGGCGGTTCCCGGTTTGCACCGCAGAAATCGTTCCGTATCAAGCTGGACAGCAAGGACGTTCTGTGGCGTAACGAACGCTATCTGCAGCTCAACAAACACCCCTTCGATTCGCACAGGATTCGCAACAAGCTGGCCATGGACCTGATGAGCAGGATTCCGAATCTGCCAAGCATGCGTACCCAGTTCGTCAACCTGTGGATCGATGATGGCGCTGGAGCCGTGGATTATGGTTTGTTCACGCACGTTGAACGAGTCAACGAGCACTACCTGGGTAAACGTCAATGGAAAGATACCGGCAATATCTACAAGGCCGAGGACTTCCGCTTTGACCAGGGCGATCTGTCGGACATCCTGGTCGATAGTGCGGGCAAACCGCTGAACCTGGCGCGGTTCGAGACCACCTTGAGCATCGAGAACGGCAAAGACCATCGTCCACTGCAGGCGATGCTGACAGCGTTGAATAATCCCGCTCGTAGTTTCGAATCGGTGCTCAACCAGTACTTTGACCGGGATAACGCGCTGGCCTGGGTCGCCGCCAATATCCTGCTGAAACAGGCCGATGCCGTGCGGCACAATTACATTCTGTACAATCCGGCGGGCACTGAAAAATTCTATTTCATCCCCTGGGACTACGATGAAGCCATGGGCATCTGGCGTGAGCCACCGAATGACCTGAGCAATGATTCCCTGCGCCAGCGTTACGAGTATGGCTATGGCCTGGCGGCGCGAAACATCTTTCTGGAGGGGTTCTATCGTTTGCCCGGCATTCACGCCAGGATACTCCAGACGGTCGAATCACTGCGCCAGAATATCGTGACCGATGAATTGATGGCGGAGATGGTGACCACAAACTTCAACCTGGTGGCACCGTTCCAGAAACGTCGGCCAGACAGCGCGCATAACCCCCACTTCAATACCGGTTCGGCTGCGAACCTGATCAGTGGTCCTGCCCAGAACACGGAGGCACTGCGGACACGTTTCAGGATTCCGATAGGCGCCAATCAACAGCCTCCGCAGAATCAGGGGGCGACATGGCGCTTCAGCTGGATACCGGCGTATGACGTGACGGGCACCTCGGGAGGGATGAGTTACAGACTGCAGGTAGCCAGAACGCCGACGTTCGATTCAGGTGCCATGGTCGTGGACATCGGTTCCATTGCCAATGCTGCCGGACTGGTGAGCCGGAACGTCGACTCATCGAGGCTGTCATCCGGTGAATACTATGCACGGGTGATTACCTACCCGGCCAATGAGCCTGATCGCTTCTGGCAGATATCCGGAAACAAGCTCTCCACGAACAGCAATAACTACTATGGCGTCATGAAGTTTCGGGTGCCCTGAGCGCTGGTGACGGCGGGTGACGGCGGGTGACGGCGGGCGTCGACCGGCGTCTGCCGGTGTCGCCCGATGTCAGTAGGACTGCGTCGTGGCTGGGTGAAGGTCAGCCAGCCACGACGACTCTACGGTTTCACCGAGGTAGCAATGCTGGCGGGCACGTAGCCCTGGGAAATCAGGTCTTGCAGGGGAGGGAACAGCGGTGCAGGCATCGCATGCCACTCGAACCAGTCCCAGCCTTCATTCCTGTGCGGCTCCGTGTTTACCGGCTCCCCGGTAAAATCATCCGGACCGGCTTCGACGAACAGCGTGATGTAATAACGTGCGCGTTCCGGGAAGCCGTTGCCATTGAAACATCCATGACGAATGGATGTGACCTGCATACCGGTCTCTTCCATGACTTCGCGAATGGCACACTGGTCGATGGTCTCTCCCTCATCCAGGTGTCCGCCGGGCAGGGCCCAGGTACCGGCACCATGCGCACCGCGGCGTTTGCCCAGCAGAACCTTGCCCTCTCGCACCAGGATGACACCTATACCGACAGCAATTTCCACGATCAGGCCAGCCATTCCTGTGCCGGCAGGAAACGCGATGTCAGTTCCGCCTCAGGTGAACCGGGTTCGGGCTGGTAGTTGTATTGCCAGCTGACCTGCGGCGGCAGTGACATGAGAATGGACTCGGTTCGCCCGCCAGACTGCAGGCCGAAGAGCGTACCGCGATCCAATACCAGGTTGAATTCGACATAGCGACCACGCCGGATCAGCTGAAAATCGCGCTCTCGCTGCGCGTAATGTATATTTCGTCGACGCTCTGCAATGGGCGCATAGGCCTGGTAAAAATGCGTGGCAATCGATTGCATCACGGCGAACGCGTGGGTAAATCCGTCGCCGGTGAAGTCATCGAAGAACAGCCCGCCGACACCACGTGCCTCGCCGCGATGCTTCAGGAAGAAGTACTCATCACACCAGGTCTTGAATGTTGCATACAGGTGCTCCCCATAGGGTGCGACTGCATCGCGGGCGGTGCGGTGCCAGTGAATGCAATCCTCTGTAAATGCGTAGTAAGGCGTCAGATCGAATCCGCCACCGAACCACCAGACGGGTTCTTCCCCCTCCCGGTCTGCCCGGAAGAAACGCACGTTGGCGTGCGTGGTTGGTACGTAAGGATTGTTCGGGTGCAAAACCAGTGAGACACCCATGGCCTCCCAGCCACGGCCGGCAAGCTCCGGTCGATGGGCAGAGGCTGACGGGGGCAGGGACGTTCCGGTGACTCGGGAAAACGCAACTCCGGCTTTTTCAAACAATGCACCATCGGTCATGATGCGCGTCAGGCCACCGCCGCCCGCATCCCGGATCCACTCATCATCGAGGAAACGGGCGTTGCCATCGAGCTCTTCAAGTTGCGTGCACAGCGTGTCGTGAAAGGAGTTCAGAAACACCTGCACGGCCTCACTGTCGACCGTGTCACGATGTGGGCTCACTATGGGGGGATTGCTCATGTCATGCCGCTGTCTGGCTGCCGATGTCGTGCGTCAGGTGCCGGGCCTGGCCGGCAATCATTGATTCTACCTCAGCGGACCGTTGAGGTTGTCGGGGCGCAGACCTGTTATATTTCTGACCTGGCACGACCGTTCCTGATGTTTCATGGCGATCTCGACAGGACTGAGCGGAGTCGGGTCGAGTGACAGATGCATGATGCGTGCTGCGGATTAGAGCCAGTTCAGGGACGTCGACCACTTTAACAGTCAGCAGGAAACCGCAACCATGCACAGTCTGTCGGGAATATCGCTTCGCCAACTGCTGACTGTGCCTTATGTCGCGCTCCTGCTTTTGTGTGCGATCGTCATCGGCCTGCTGTCCTACATGGCGGGGCGCGACGCCGTGGATTCTCTGTCCAACAGCGTACTCAGTGAAACCGTCAGCCGTATCGCCCAGGCCATAGACAAGCACGTGGCGGGTTCGGAGGCGGTGCTGGAAACTGTTTTTCCTGCGGGTATTCCATCTGGAGGAAGCATCGATGAGGAATTGGACACCCTGCGCACACGCTTGTGGCTGGCGACATCGATTCATCGTGACCTGAACAACTACGCCTACTATGGCAATCGCAACGGCGAGTTCGTTGGTCTGTACCGGTACTCGGCCAGTGAGGCTGAACTGAGATTACGTCGCGATGGTATCTCGCCCCGTGCCATCTACCGTTACTCGGGAATGGGTGGAAAACTGGAGGCACCAGTCATCGAGGAACGCGTGTTCGAGCCGCGGCAGCGCCCCTGGTACGAAGCCGGGCAGGCCGCCGGCAGTCACACCTGGACAGCGGTGTATATCGACTTCAAGACGCTGGAGCTGGTCAGCACGCGCGCCCGTCGGGTCTTCGACGAATCCGGGGAATTCTCCGGTGTGGTGGCCACGGATGTCTCGCTGGAGCTGCTGAACCGTTTTCTGGACGAGTTGCGCCTGACGGATAACGGCTTCGCCTTCATTGTCGAACCGGATGGCAATCTGATTGCCTCCTCCCGCGGACCACACGTCATCAAGAATGAGCACGATGTCAATACGCGCCTGAATGCGGCCGACAGTGATGATCCACTGATTCTGGCAACTTACCAGTCGGTGCGGCAGATGACGGATTCTTCCGGCACGTCGGCAGGTCCGGCGACCGGTATGTTCACCGGCCCTGACGGCGCAGCGGTACAGACCGGTTACATGCGCCTGCGTGATGATGCAGGCCTGGACTGGATCGTCGCGGTGGCCGTGCCAAGAGCCGATTTCATGTTCCAGGTCACCCGCAATGTCAGGAGGACCGTCGTGCTTGCCCTGCTGGCCAGCGCCCTGATCGGTTTGATTGGCTATGTCGTGCTGCACATCATCAGTCGGGATCTGCGGCAACTGGCGGTGGCGGCGTGCAATCTCGGTGACGGTATCATCGAATCCGGAATTCCGGTACACAGGAGCGATGAAATTGGCGAACTGGCCAGATCCTTCCAGACGTTGCAGCAACGCCTGCTGACTGATCGGCTGACCGGGATAGCCAACCGTGAAGCGGTGCTTCGTTATATCGAAGACCGTACGGTGATACAGCGTCGCAGTGGCGAGTCGCGCCCATTCGCAGTCCTGTTCATCGACCTCAACGGATTCAAGAGGATCAACGACCAGCTGGGTCACGAGACAGGCGATCTCGTTTTACGGGAGGTGGCAGAGCGGCTGTCTCGCAGCGTGCAGGGCGGCGATCTCGCCGCGCGATATGGCGGTGATGAGTTCGTCGTGGTACTGAACCAGGTGGATAACCGCAATGATGCCCTGGCTATCGGCAGCAAGATCAAGGAAATACTGGCGTTGCCCCTGCAGACCTTGATCGGATCCGAACCTGCCACGGCAGCGTTGCGCCTGGGTGCCGCCATCGGAGTTGCACTGTGTCCCGATGATGGCGCCGATCCCGGTACGCTGATCAATCAGGCCGACGCCGACATGTACAGGCAGAAATCGACACGCGATAGTACGCTGTTGTTTCTGCGCTGATCGGTGCATTGCAGAGTGAATGAGGGACAGGGATTGAAGCGGACACGAGTAGCACTGGTCGGACTGGGTATGGCGTCCAGACCCCACCTGCAGGCACTGCAGCAACTGGCGCCGACGGTGGAACTTGCCGGTGTTTACAATCGCAGTGAGGCGGCCGCCATGGCAGTCGCGGAGCGTTACCAGGTGCCGGTGTTTGCGTCCAGCGAAGCCATTGCAGGAGATGCCAGCATCGAGGCCGTCATCCTGGTGACTCCCCCGGATCAGCGCGAAGCCCTGGTGCGCCTGTTTGCCGCTGCCGGCAAGCATATTCTGAGCGAGAAGCCCATCGAACGCAGCAGTGCACAGGCGACGACCCTGGTCGAGGTCTGCGAGGCCGCAGCGGTTAATTTCGGCATCGTATTTCAACACCGCTTCAGGGCTGGCGCCGTGCGCCTGGGTGAAATCGTGCGCGACGGTCATCTGGGCGACATTGCCATGGTGCAGGTCAGTGTGCCCTGGTGGCGCGAACAATCCTATTACGATGTACCGGGTCGCGGAAGCTACGCGCGTGATGGCGGCGGTGTGCTGATCAGCCAGGCCATTCATGGTCTCGATCTGATGCTGAGCCTGACCGGACCTGCGGCCTCGGTACAGGCACTCTGTGCCACTACCTCACTGCACTCACTCGAAGCAGAAGACTTTGCGGCCGGTGGCATCCGTTTCACATCCGGAGCGGTCGGCTCGATCGTGGCGACCACCGCGGCCTTTCCGGGTGGAGCCGAGAGCCTGCGTATCGATGGTGCACTGGGTAGTGCAAGCCTGGAGTCGGGCAGACTCACGGTGCACTACCGGGATGGCCGCACCGAGTCGCTGGGAGAGAGCAGCGGTACCGGCGGAGGCGCCGATCCCATGGACTTTCCCTGTGACTGGCACAGGGATCTGATTGCCGATTTCATCGACAGCATTCGAACGCACAGATCACCGAGGATCAGTGGCCGGGAAGGCCTGCGTGTCCATCGACTGATCGATGCGCTCGTCGAGTCGTCGCGCAGCGCAAGGCAGGTTGATGTAGAGCAGGAGAAAGCCGGCTGACACTCAGCACTGTTCAGCGCGCCTGACTATCTCACTGAGTACATCATCCGGATCGCGTTTCCACCAGTTTTCCGCCGAGAAGATCTCCACCTCATTCAGTCCGTCGAATCCGCTATCCTCGACCATGGCCCGGTAACTGGCGATATCGATGATACCGTCACCCATCATTCCGCGATCACTGAGCATGTCTGTGGTGGGTACCAGCCAGTCACACAGGTGGAAGGCCAGTAGCCGAGCCTTTCCGGCCCGCTGTATCTGCGCACGGATATCCGGATCCCACCAGATATGATAGAGATCCAGCGCAACACCGATCCCTTCACCCAGCTGATCGCACAGGTCCAGAGCCTGGGCTGTCGTATTCACGCAGGCTCTGTCTGCGGCATACATCGGATGCAGTGGTTCGATGGCGATGGGCATATCGAGTTTGCGGGCGTACTCGAGCGTGCGTGCCAGGCCTTCCGCCACGATGGCGCGTGCCGCCGGAAGGTCGCGTGAACCTGGTGGCAGTCCACCCACGACCATGACCAGGCAGGCGGCACCGATGGCCACGGCTTCGTCGACGGCTCGCCTGTTGTCATCGAGAACCGCTGGCGTAAGGGCACCTTCAGCGGTAAACCAGCCACCTCGACACAGGCCGGATACCGTGAGTCCGGACTCGGCTATCATGCGTGCACCATTATCCACGCCTGCCTCGTGAAGCTTGTCGCGCCACGGTGCTATCCCTCCCAGGCCGTGACGCAGACACCCGTCGATGGCCTGCGCCAGGTTCCATTGTCGTGTCACTGTCGCGGTGTTCAGGGACAAGCTGTCCGGTGTGATCATGATCAGATCTCCAGGCCGCGTGTCGCGAACACCGCGCGTGCACGGCGAGCCGTTTCGTCGGCATCCGTGAACAGACGCGCCTCATTGGCCAAGCGTATCAGCTGCGCCAGATGCAGCGTGGATCGGGCGCTTTCCTGGCCGCCCACCATGGTGAAATGATCCTGGTGCCCGTTCAGGTACGCCATGAACACGACGCCAGTCTTGTAGAAGCGGGTGGGCGCCTTGAAGATATGCCGGGACAGTGGCACGGTGGGTTCCAATGCCTCTCGATAGGTAGCCTGGTCGTTCACACTCAGGGCGCTCAGCGCCCGTGCTGCGGCGCCGGCGATGGGATCGAATATACCCAGCAGTGCATGCGAGTATCCCTGTTCATCACCCTGTATCAGGTCCGGGTAGTTGAAATCATCGCCGGTGTACATTTTCACACCTTCCGGCAGGCGGTTGCGCATATGGATCTCCTTGGCTGCCGAGAGCAGCGAGATCTTGATACCGTCGACCTTCGCGGCATTGTCCTGCAGTATCTGCAGGCAGGTGGACATAGCCGTCATGTGATCATCGGATCCCCAGTAGCCCGCCAGGGCCGGATCGAACATCTCGCCCAGCCAGTGCAGGATCGCCGGTTGCTGCAATCCGCCCAGCACCCTTGCGTAAACCCGGGCGTAGTCCTCCGGTGAACGCGCGAGCGTGGTCAGTGCGCGGGATGCCATGAGTATCACGCGGCTGCCGGTGGCCTCGATGGCTTCGCACTGCATTTCATAGGCCGCAATGACATCGTCGAGCGTCAGTCCGGGGTCGGGTAGAAGATGATCCGTACCGGCACCGCTGGCAACCAGGTGCCCACCGCTCCTGGCCATAGCGACACTGCGCTGTACCAGTTCCAGTGATGTGCTGAAGTCCAGTCCCATACCGCGCTGGGCCGTGTCCATCGCCTCGGCAACTCCCAGCCCGATGCTCCACAGGTATTCCCGGTAGGCCAGTGTCCTGTCCCAGTCGATGGCGGCATCGATCCACGGGTCGTTGTCCGCCAGCGGATCACACACTACATGTGCAGCTGCATAGCCGATGCGATTCCAGCACCCCTCAGGTGGGGCGGGTGCGGCTCCGGCAACCAGTTCTACCGGTTCCAGTCTGCCGCTGATATCGGGAAGCGTGAGTGTGACTGCCATGCGTCAGTGCTCCAGGTCCGGCACATCGATCCAGCGCCGTTCCTTCCAGCTCTGATGTCCCAGTTCGGCAAGCTGTACACCCTTGGCACCTTCCATCAGTGTGTATTGCCACGGAGCGTCTTCCACGACATGCCTGAGGAACTGTTCCCACTGCACTTTGAATCCATTGTCGAATACCGTGTTGTCCGGCACCTCTTCCCAGTCATCGAAAAAATTCATGCTCTGCGGCTGGTCCGGATTCCACACGGGCTTGGGTGTATTGACGCGGTGCTGACTGCGGCAGTGGTGCAGGCCTGCCACAGCCGATCCGTGTGTACCATCTACCTGGAAGGTCACCAGGTCGTCGCGGCGGACGCGCACGCACCAGCTCGAGTTGATGTGAGCAATGATGCCACCGTCCAGCTCGAACGTGGCGTAGGCGGCATCATCGGCATCGGCTGTGTAATGCTCACCGTTCTCATCCCAGCGATCGGGAATGTGCACGGCACCGGTACAGGAGACCGCCCTGACTGGCGCGAACACATTATCCAGTACGTAACGCCAGTGACAGAGCATGTCCGAGATGATGCCGCCGCCATCATTGCGTCGGTAATTCCAGCTCGGTCGTTGCGCCGGCATCCAGTCGCCCTCGAACACCCAGTAACCGAATTCACCACGTACCGACAGGATCCGGCCAAAGAATCCGCTCTCCTTGAGACGCTTCAGTTTCAGCAGGCCGGGCAGGTCGAGTTTGTCATGCACGATGCCATTCCTGACACCGCTGGCCTTGGCGTGGCGGGCGATCTCCAGTGCCTGTTCGAACCCTTCGGAGATCGGCTTCTCGCAATAGATATGCTTGCCGGCATCGATGGCCTGCCTGAGCAGTTGCGGACGCAACTGTGTGGAGGCTGCGTCGAAAAACACGGTGTCATCCGGGTTGGCCAGTGCGGCTGCCAGGTCAGTGGTATGGCGCTCGATGCCGTGGGCTGCAGCCAGTGCAGCGATCTTCGACTCATTGCGTCCCACCAGAATCGGGTCGGGCATGAGCCGGCTGCCATCCTGCAGCGCCAGCCCTCCCTGATCGCGAATGGCCAGTATCGATCGGATGAGATGCTGGTTCATGCCCATGCGACCGGTCACCCCGTGCATGATGATACCAATGCGTTGCAACGTCATGGTGGAAGTCCTCCTGTTCGGCGGAGCCGTTGATGAGTGTCGCCACGCAGCGACCAATCTGTTCTGACCACATGCGCCCTGGCTTGCTGAACCATCATCGCCTGTCGCCCCGGGTGGTTGCAGAGTCGGGCTCAGGGCGCAGGAAGCGGATGATCATTTCCTCGGCATCCCGGCATCGCTGATTCAGCCAGTCCGCCTCGTCCACCGGTTTGTTGAAGACGACCCGCAGGGTATGTGCGTTGGAGATGGGGAAATAGCAGAGAGAGGCAATGGTGATGTAGAGGTCGACAGGATCGATGTCCGTGCGAAACAGGCCTTCCTGCTGGCCACGCTCCAGTATCTTCTCCAGCTGCTGCAGCAGTTTGGACTGTATCTCGCTGACGTCCTCGATGCGGGCGATGGTCGAACCGCGCCGCAGATTCTCCGTGTTGAGCATGGAGATGAACCACGGCTTCGACTGGAAATGATTGAGCGTGAAACTGATCAGGGCGCGTATCGCCGCCTCCGGCGTCTTGTTCTCCAGCTGCAGCTCGCTCTCACCGGCACGTATCTGTATATAGGCCTCACGCAGTGCGGCCGCGTACAGGTCATCCTTGTCGCCGTAATAGCTGTAGATCATGGGTTTAGAGACACCTGCCTG
>JABDKN010000102.1 GCA_013002205.1 Granulosicoccus sp. | reverse complement strand
GGCGAAATCGTCGGGCTGGGTGGATTGCTGGGTTCGGGACGCACCGAAGCAGCTCGTGCGATATTCGGCGCTGATGCATTGAGTGCAGGAACGCTGCAATTCACTGGACTGGATACTCCGCCACGCACGCCGGCGGCAGCGATTGCCAGTGGCATCGGATTCCTCACCGAAGATCGCAAAGCAGAAGGCATTGTGCCGGACATGTCAGTGCGGGAGAACCTGACGCTTGCCCTGTTGCCGGCGCTGACCCGTCATGGGCGAATCGATCGCAGCAGAGAGCGTACACTGGTGGAGCACTTCGTGACTTCTCTCGGTATCAGGCTTTCGGACATGGATCAACCGATACGCGAGCTGTCCGGAGGCAATCAGCAAAAGGTATTGCTGGCGCGCTGGTTGGCCATTCACCCGAAACTGCTGATACTTGACGAGCCGACCAGAGGGGTGGATGTCGGCGCCAAGTTCGAGATTCAGGCCATCATCCGGGAGCACGTGGAGGAGGGGGTCGGCGTACTGTTGATTTCATCCGAATTCGAAGAACTGGTAGAGGGTGCGGATCACATCGTGGTGATGCAGGACGGCGTATCAGTCAGTCGCCTGAGTAATCCAGGCATTACTGAGGAGCGTCTCGTGAGCGCAATCGCCCAGCACAGCAGCGCCCAGGTGCCACGAGGTGGAGCGTGAGCGTGAGTGTTACGCGCCCGGGAGCGGGCAGCGGTGGGCGAAGTGGTTTTCACTGGCGTATTCTACTCGGTCGTTACGGGACATTGATCGCACTGGCAGTCCTGCTGCTGGTGAACGCGATGGTCACACCGAACTTCCTGCACATGCAAACCTTGTTCGTCAACATCAGCCAGGTCGCGACCATTGCTATCGTGGCTGTCGGCATGACCCTGGTCATCGCGACAGGCGGCATCGATCTGTCGGTCGGGGCGGTGATGGCACTGTCCGGAGCGCTGGCACCTTTGATTTTCGGTTCCACATTGGGGATTGCCAATCCGGCCATCGGACTCCTGCTCGCCATTGCACTGCCATTGACTGCCGCCATGGCCTGCGGATTGTTCAACGGACTGATGATCAGTGTATTACGTGTACAACCGATCATTGCAACCTTGATCCTGTTCATTTCCGGACGTGGCATAGCGCAAGTGCTGACCAACGGTAATCTCCAGACCTTCAGCAATCCGCTGTTCAGTTACCTGGGAACCGGACGTGTACTGGGCTTGCCGTTTCAGGGGTGGCTGGCTGTTGGAATCGCCGGTATTGCCTTTTGGTTCGTTACCCGCACCATTCACGGTCGACATCTGCTCGCAGTTGGTGGCAACGAACGTGCAGCCGAGCTGTCCGGCGTGCCTGTCAGGCGAGTCAAGATCGGTGTCTATGTGATCTGTGCCTTTTTATCCGGCATCGCGGGTCTGGTCGTCGTCGCCATCAACTCCGCCTCTGATGCTGCGCGCAACGGCAATCTGATGGAGCTCGATGCCATCGCCGCGGCGGTGGTTGGGGGTGCCTTGCTGCAGGGTGGGCGCGCGCCGGTGTTCGGTGCCCTGATTGGCGCCGTCATCATT
This sequence comes from Granulosicoccus sp., assembly GCA_013002205.1. Lineage (GTDB taxonomy): Bacteria > Pseudomonadota > Gammaproteobacteria > Granulosicoccales > Granulosicoccaceae > Granulosicoccus. The sequence goes on along the minus strand of JABDKN010000102.1, from coordinate 1,567 downwards.
CAACTGGTCAAGTACACCTTGCTGGCCAACGGCATCGAGGATGAGGTCGCACTGATTGCCAAGGCTGCGATCATCGTTGCTGCGGTTGCCCTGCAACAGGGGCGGCGCGAATGAACAGGTTTGACGACAACGCGTTCGATCTGCGCCCGCTGTTGCGTGGAAATGGGCAGACCATTGGCGTCTTCCTGGCGTTGTGCGGTCTAGTCATCTTTGGCCTGCTGCGCTATGAGAATTTTGGCGGTGCCTACAACATTGCGTCATTTCTCAATTACAACGCAATGTTCATCCTGATTTCGATCGGCATGTGCCTGGTGATCATCACCGGTGGCATCGATCTTTCCGTCGGCTCGGTAGCTGCGTTCAGTTCCGTATGCGCTGCCTACCTCAGTCCTTATGGTATCCAGGTTGCGCTGCCAGGTGGCCTGCTCGCCGGTGTTGCGTTCGGGGCACTGAACGCCAGTGTGATTCTGCTTCTGAGAGTTCCGCCGTTTATCGCGACACTCGCCACCTTGCTGGGTGCAAAGGGTGGTTCCCTGGTCTTGAGTGGTGCCGAAACCATTGCGGTCGACTGGGGTAGCAACTTCACCAAACTGGGCATGGAGAAAGCCTTTGGTATCGTTCCGTGGAGCATCCTGATCGTCCTGGTCGTGGCAATCGCTGCCTGGGTCATCCTGGAGCGTACATCGCTCGGGCGCACCTTGCTGGCAGTGGGCGGTGGTGACGAGGCCTCCACTCTGATGGGTCTTCATGTCACGCGTGCCAAGGCCTTTGCGTATCTGTTCAGTGGCGGATGTGCCGGACTGGCTGGGGTCTTCCTGGCATCAGGTTTCGGTGCCGGACAGCCGCTGGAAGGCGTGGGCTGGGAACTGTCGGCTATTGCATCAGTGGTGGTGGGAGGTACGCTGCTGACTGGTGGACTGGGTTCGATTACCGCGACTGTCATCGGTGCCTTGCTACTCGGACTTGTATTCAATATTCTGAATTTCGAAAACGGTCGTGGAACCATTTCCCTGAGTGCCTACTGGCAGCAGGTTATTCGCGGCGCGTTCCTGTTCTTCGTTATCCTGCTGCAGATGCGAGTTGCTCGAAAGCGAACGGCGGCCGGACTGCTGCCTGGGGAGACCACCGCATGACACTTTTCGGTGCGCAGTCATGAGCAATGAAACGTCCAAGTCTGGTGGCAACACTGCAACGCAGACAAGTGGGGTGCGAACTGACTTGAATGCAGAGGGTGGACCCGTCGCCTCTGTTCGTGCACACCTGTTCCGTGTACCGCTGGACGAGGTGCTGAGTGATGCGATGCACGGCGATCACACTCATTTCGAACTGATTACGGTGACTCTTACGCTGGAAAATGGTGATCAGGGCACTGGCTACACCTATACTGGCGGCCGCGGCGGCAGTGCCATCATCGCGATGATCGAAAACGACCTGGGTCCCTGGCTGATTGGTCGTGATGCGCGGAATGTCGAACAACTGAACGAAGCAATGCAATGGCACATGCACTATGTGGGTCGTGGTGGCATTCTGAGTTTCGCTATCTCTGCCATCGATATTGCCCTGTGGG
>JABDKN010000076.1 GCA_013002205.1 Granulosicoccus sp. | reverse complement strand
CGGAGATCGGGACCGCGCGCGAGGTCATCTCCAGGCAGTTGTCCGAATTCCAGAGACGTGAATGGATCGTCCAGTCCCGAGGCAATATAAGACTGCTTGATGTCGCCGCACTGGAGCAATTGACCCGTCAGTGAACTGCCCGTAATCGGTAACGCTCGTCTTGCTGCCCGGCCGGATCACACTGGATTTGATACATATCAATATTTCTATGTGTGTGACTTTGTTACTGACGGTGTACCGTGGAACTGGTTATTCTGCGCGTATCCGGTAATTCCACCGCCATAAATGAGGATCATCAAATGACCAGGAATGTAGGTTCGACAGATCGTATAGCCCGGCTGCTGGTTGGCATCGTGTTGCTTGGACTGGCCTTCTTTTCCGGCATGCCCTTGTTCGCAGCCGGTCTGGGGAAAGCGGTAGCCGTGCTGGTAGGACTGATTCTGCTGGGAACGGCCATGATGAATTTCTGCCCATTGTATCGCCTGTTGGGCGTCAACACCTGCAAGGTGTGAGCATCATGAGCACCTATCCTGTGAACATGAACATCGTGCCCGAGGTGACACCGTTCTTCGACCCGGTGACGAATACCATCAGCTACGTGGTCAGGGATCCTTCTTCGACATCGTGCGCGGTCATTGATTCGGTCATGGATATCAACTATTCAGCCGGCCGTATCTCCTATCAGCATGCCGATGAGATCATTGAGTTCATCACTGCCGGAGGACTGACTCTCGAATGGTTGATCGAGACACATGTCCATGCGGATCACCTCTCGGCGGCACCCTATATTCAAGAAAAACTGGGTGGAAAGATCGGGATCGGCGAGAAAATCAAGCTCGTGCAGGAGACCTTCGGTAAAGTGTTCAACGAAGGCACCGAGTTTCAGCGCGATGGCAGCCAGTTTGACGCGTTGTTCGCTGATGGTGACACCTACGAAATCGGCACGATGCCGGCCGTGGCCATTGCCACACCCGGTCATACTCCTGCGTGCATGGTGCATGTCATGGGCAATGCCGCGTTCGTGGGTGATACCCTGTTCATGCCTGATGCAGGATCGGCTCGTGCCGATTTTCCCGGTGGTGACGCGGGTACTCTCTACGATTCCATCCAGAAGATACTGACTTTACCGGATGAAATGCGTCTGTTCATGTGTCATGACTACGGGCCGAATGGCCGGGATATTCAGTGGGAAACCACGGTGGGTGAAGAAAAGGCGCACAACATTCACGTCGGTGAGGGAAGGAGCCGTGAGCAATTCGTGAAGTTTCGAACCGAGCGCGATGCACAACTGGCAGTCCCGAATCTGATCATTCCGTCATTGCAGGTGAATATGCGCGCCGGGGAGATTCCTCGGGACGCGGACGGTAATCCGCTACTCAAGGTGCCGGTCAACGCACTGTAGTTTCGAGTCAAGTAAAAGAGACACACACGATGGACGTGAAGAAAATTTCGGAGGCGCTTTCCGTTGCGGAACAGGTGCGCCCGGCCGATATTGCCGAACTGGCCTCTTTGGGGTTCAGATCAGTCATTTGCAACCGTCCCGATGGCGAGGGCGCTGACCAGCCGACGTTTGATGAGATCAGCGCTGCCGCCGGAGGATTCGGAATCGAGCTGCGCTACCTGCCAGTGGAGGGCGGCAGGATCAGCGATCAGGATGTCGATTCGTTCTCCACCGCCATGCTGCAACTTCCCAAGCCGACACTGGCCTACTGCAGAACAGGCACTCGTTCAGCCACACTCTGGTCATTGAGTCAGGCTGGGATACTGCCGATGGCAGACATCCTGTCATCGACGAAACAGGCTGGCTATGACATGTCGGGTGTGGTGCGTCGAATCGCCAACGGCGGCAGGACGCCTACCGACCATGGTGACGCCAGCTATGACCTGGTTATCGTGGGTGGGGGTGCCGCGGGAATTGCCACCGCTTCCAGCGTATTGTCACGAGATCCGGACCTGAACGTGGCTATTGTGGATCCGGCAGAGATCCACTATTACCAGCCGGGCTGGACCATGGTCGGTGGAGGCATTTTCAAACCTGAAGAGACAGCCAGGACCATGGCGTCCTTGATTCCTCGTGGTGTTCACTGGCTGAAATCCGCCGTCGCAGCATTCGAACCAAAAAGCGATTCGGTCATTCTCGACGGCTGTCGAGTCGTCAAGTACCAGCGACTGGTCGTCTGTCCGGGCTTGAAACTTGATTGGCACAAGATAGAAGGGCTGACCGAGACGCTCGGTCGGAACGGCGTCACTTCCAATTATCGATATGATCTTGCTCCCTATACATGGGAGTTGGTGCAGCAAATGACATCGGGTACGGCCATCTTTACGCAGCCACCGATGCCAATCAAGTGTGCCGGTGCTCCGCAGAAAGCCATGTATCTGTCCGGCGACCACTGGTTCAGGCATGGCAGGATCAACGACATCGACATACAATTCAACAACGCCGGTGGCGTGCTGTTCGGTGTCAAGGACTACGTACCGGCGTTGCAGCAGTATGTCGAGCGCTACGGCGCGACCCTGAACTTCTTTCATGATCTGGTCGCTGTGGATGGCCCTGCCGGTAAAGCGTGGTTCGATGTATCCGTACCGGATCAGCCGGTCAGACGCATCGAGACAGAGTTTGACATGATGCACGTCTGTCCACCGCAGTGTGCGCCGGATTTCATTCGCGTGTCCCCATTGGCAGATGCAGCCGGATGGGTGGATGTGGATCAGTCCACCTTGCGTCACAAGGTATTCGACAATATCTGGGCACTGGGTGATGTAACCAACGCTCCCAATGCCAAAACCGCAGCGGCCGCTCGCAAACAGGCGCCTGTCGTGGCCGAGAATCTGGTGGCTGATATTCAGGGCCGATCGCCCGTGGCAGTATACGATGGCTACGGTTCCTGTCCATTGACGGTGGAAAGAGGCAAAATCGTTCTGGCCGAGTTTGGCTATGGTGGCACACTGCTTCCCAGTTTTCCCACCTGGCTGATAGATGGCACGAAACCCTCCCGCGCTGCCTGGCTGCTCAAGGAGAGGCTACTGCCGCCCATTTACTGGAAAGCCATGTTGCGTGGTAAGGAGTGGATGGCGGAGCCGGAGAAGGTCGTCGTCTCACCACAGTGAAGACCATCAAAGTCGAGCGCGTCCTGCCAATTCTTGAGTGGGGCAGGCGCTACGACCGAGCGATTTTTCTCAGCGATCTGGTGGCTGCACTGATCGTCACGATCATGCTCATTCCACAGTCATTGGCCTACGCAATGCTGGCCGGCTTGCCACCAGAAGCTGGACTGTATGCCTCCATAGTACCGATCATTCTCTATGCCATGTTCGGTACCAGTCGTTCCCTGGCCGTCGGGCCTGTTGCAGTGATCTCACTGATGACGGCTGCAGCCATCGGCGATGTGGTGCAGGCCGGGACCGCCCAGTACGCCGAAGCTGCCCTCGTGATGGCCGCATTGTCAGGCTCGATGTTACTGGTGATGGGTGTGTTGAAGCTGGGTTTTCTTGCCAATTTCCTTTCTCATCCGGTGATAGCAGGGTTCATCACCGCTTCCGGCATCATCATCGCGGCCAGCCAGATTCAGCACCTGACCGGTATTCAGGCATCCGGGCATAACCTGGTGGAGGTGTTGCATTCTCTGCTGCAGAACATCTCGGCAATCCATTTACCGACCGTCGTCATCGGTACTTTGGCAGTGGGATTTCTGTTCTGGGTACGTAGTGGCCTGAAGCCCCTCCTGTTACGCCTCGGCATGGCGGATTACAGTGCAGGAGTCGTGGCCAGGACCGGACCCGTTCTGGCTGTGGCGGGCACCACACTGGCGGTCTGGGCATTCGAGCTCGATGCTCGCGGCGTCAGTATAGTGGGTACCGTGCCGCAGACCCTGCCACCTTTCACCGTGCCCGGATTTTCCATGGAACTGGTCAGCGACCTGGCGTTGCCTGCACTGCTGATTTCCGTCATCGGCTTCGTCGAGTCCATATCCGTGGCACAGACACTCGCTGCCAAGAAGCGACAGAGAATCAATCCCGATCAGGAGCTAATCGGCCTGGGGGCTGCCAATATCGGCGCATCGCTGACCGGCGGGTTTCCGGTTACCGGTGGTTTTTCACGATCAGTCGTCAACTTCGATGCCGGGGCCGAGACACCTGCTGCAGGAATCATGACCGCGTTGTGTCTGGCGGTGGCCTCCATCGCCTTGACACCACTTGTCTACTACCTGCCAAAGGCTGCGCTTGCAGCCACTATCGTCGTGGCCGTTCTGTCTCTCGTCGATCTGGGTGTCCTCAGGCGAAGCTACGCATACTCGCGCTCGGATTTTATCGCCGTACTGGTCACGGTCCTCATGACACTGGGAATTGGGGTGGAAGCCGGTGTCGGCTCTGGCGTAGTGATCTCACTACTGCTATTCCTGTACAAGACGTCCAGGCCACATGTGGCCGAGGTCGGCCTGGTTCCCGAGACTCAGCATTTTCGCAATATACGGCGGCACCAGGTGCTGACGCATCCACAGTTAGTGAGCATGCGTGTCGATGAAAGTCTCTATTTTGCCAATGCACGATTCCTGGAGGACTTGATCTACACGCGCATTGCCGATGATCGTGCGGTCAGGCACGTAGTGTTGATGTGCTCGGCTGTGAATGAGATCGACATGAGTGCACTGGAGTCCCTGGAGGCCATCAATCATCGCCTGGCCGAGCTGGGTATCAAATTGCATCTGTCCGAGGTTAAAGGGCCGGTGTTGGACAGACTGAACCGAACCGACCTGTTACAGCACCTGAGTGGCAAGGTATACCTGTCGCAGTATCAGGCAGTGCAGGAACTGACGGGGAGTGTCATATCACCTGAATTCTGTCAATGATCCGCTTGACACCGGGTGCCTGCCAGGCAGTTGCTTCCACGAGATTGCGTTCGTAAAAGGCCGTGACCTGCCCGGAGAGGATCAACACGTCGTCCTCGATCGTGACGTTAATGTGCGTCCCTGCCAGCTCAGCGTTTCGGGCAAGCGCCGCTTGTATCTGGTCCTGCAGATCGTCAGGCAGCTGCCGCTTGCGTAACTCCACACGGTTGACGACACATCTCACGCCCTTGAGCCAGGCAACCTGATCCTCCAGGTGTTTACGTTGATACTGCCAGTCTACTTCCCCTGTCAGCAGTACAGAGCCATTACTGACACTGGCCTGTAGCCGGGAATCCTCGACAGTTGCGATACTGTCGAGGATCGCAGCAACGTTGCCAGCAAGAGTGTTGTCGTCCCGTTTATCCGCGTCCCGCAACCGCACTTGCAGCTCATCGGCAATGGCTCTGACTCCTCGCAATCGGCAGACTGCTTCACGTATCTGGAAGATCTCGGGATAGGCACTGACGTAACCGGTCAGGGTTACGGTTCCGTTCTCTGAAGTGACGCAGACATGGGCGGCGTCAATTCTGGGGTCCCAGTTCAATTCGTTGATGATCGACTCCTTGAGGTAGTCGTCTCTACCCAGGGAGTCAAATGCACCAGCTTCATTCTCAGTTTCAGCTACATCAGTCGATTCAGTCACATACGTGCTCCAGGTCCGTGTGTAGGTCTGCGCGAGTCGGCACCAGGTGGTCAGTGGGCCAGTAACAGCGCCTTGTCGGACTTGTCCAGAAGCTGATGCGAAACGCCTGAGAAAAGCCGTTCGGTGAATCTGGAATGACCGTAAGCGCCCATCACCATCAGATCGAGATCAGCGCTGTTCACATAGTCGAGCAGTACCTCGGACACCAGCCTGTCTTCCTGGTGCACGACAGTAAGCTCTGCCTTGATGTCGTGACGGTTCAGCCATTGCCGTATTTTCAGGGTCTGATCCTGATGGTAGCGCTTGTCGTATTCACGGGAGACGATGGCAAGCTCAACGTAGCTGGCACTGGCGAGCAGGAGCAGGCCCGCGCTGATGGCATGCATTGCTCCCGGTGTGGGGTCCCATGCAATGGCAATTCTCTTGAATGAAGCTGGTGGCTCAGCGTGACCGCTGGGCAGGATCAGTGCTGGTCTGGCAGCATCGAAAACCGCTCCATCCAGTGCCTTGGACATCATGCCGGAGACCATCGATTCACTGCCTTTGTGGAACAGTACGATATCCGCATACAGCGCCGGTTGCATGACGTCATCGTCCACAAGGCCCAGTTGCTGGCAACTGGAGCTGACTTCGCTGCTTATTCCCTTGTCTTCGAGCCAGCGCTGCACCTGCTCGATACGTTGTCTGCTCTCTCCAAGCACTTGAGAGTAGCTGTCGCTCCAGTCAAAGTCCGGATTCTGGATGAATGTCATCGTCGGAACAGGAGAAGCAAGGTTCAGTACCAGAATTTCCAGATGAGCACCATAATGCCTGGCCATGGAGACCGCCGGACTCAATGATTCAATCGTGTCCTGGATTGAGTGAATGGCAAGAAAATTCCGGTATTGCATAGGGAGTATTCTCAAATGACCATACTTGGATAGCATTGATAGAAGATGGTACGTTCCACATAGCGTGCTACCGTTGAGGCAGATCAAGAAATTTCCCGTTCCTGTCTCTGCCACAGGGATGTCAGAGGCTATCATCGGCAGCATGAAATGAGCGAGGACGTCATTACCACAGTAGCCGGGATATCGACTTGAAGCCAAAATGGACTTTGCGCAAGGTGCTGCCGACGCTGATTCTGCTGGCCGCATTGGCAGTTCTGCTGGCTAATTCCGTACTGTCGTACCGTTTCGCGAAAGTGGAAGCACGGCAACGGGCGAGCGAGCGGGTTATCGCCATGGGCTCGCACCTGGACATGATGAGCCAGTACCTGGTAGCCCGGGGTGAAGGCGACATACTGCGTGATGCCGTTGCAACACTGGCCTCTCTGCCGGATCTCAAGTGGGCCGGAATACTCGACCCGGACTTACGGATTGTTGCGTCCACTCTACCGGAGCTGAATGGTCGCGGTGTGCGCGAGGCCATGCAGATGTTTCCTGTATTGTCCCGGGCCTTGTCGCTCGATCACACGTCAGGCCTCGATGCCGAAAATGCTGGCTACAGAGTGGTTGACTCGGCGGAATCAGGACAGGTCGCGGGTTACTTTGGCGTATTGCCCGGCTCGACGGTGGGTGGTTCTCCGTCAACGACAGCCATCAGCACGATTATCGTCATGGAATCAGATGCTCTTCGGCATATCGTAATGGATCGGGTCTGGCCGCTGATGGCAGCCGGCGGCCTGGTTATCCTGCTGATTGCCAGTCTCTTCTGGACGCTCATGAACAGAATCGTCCAGCGGCCACTGAGCCGACTTGTGGACAAGTCTCGAAAACTGACGTCTGGTAAATTTCATGTGTCTGCAACACTGGCTGGTATCAGCGAACTCAGCGAAATAAACACCGCCTTGAATCACCTGGCCGTCCAGGCAGGATCAGGAGAGCATGCGAAGCGCCTGAATGAACGCCTGATGGATATCGTCGAGCATTCGATCAACGAAATCTATGTGGTGGATGCCAATGACTTCCGCATCGTGAGCGCCAACAGAATTGCCCGTATCAACCGCGGGTACTCGCTGCAACAGTCGGATGTCGCCTTTCCATGGGATTTTCTACCCGGTGCCGACGTGAGACCGTTGGAGATGCGTCTGCATTTGCTGCGCAGCGGAGCATCTGCGATAGAGGTGTTTGACACCAGGTTGTTACGAAATGATGGTACGCCTTACGATGTGGCACTGACACTCCAGTTGCTGGTCAGCGCTCCACCGCCTGTCGTGCTTGTCATTGCCCGGGATGTCAGCGAGCTCAGGCAGAAATACAGTGAACTTCAACTGCACGACCGTGCCATGGATTCTGTGGACATCGGGCTGTCGATCGTCGATGGCACCAAAGAGAACTTTCCACTGGTCTACGTAAACTCTGCGTGGTGCAGGATGAACGGCACGGATACCTCACAGGCACTCGGAAAACCATTGCTCCAGCGCATACAGGTAGAGCGAAACGAGGAGGCATTGGTGCAGCTTGAGCAAGCCTGTAGCAGCGGCGAGGCCGTGGAAGTATTGCTTGAATGCCGCCGCGAAGATGGCAGTACCTACCTGGAAGAAATGGCGCTGTCACCTGTCAACAGTTCGACTGGAATGGTGACCCATTTCATCTGCATCAGTCGTGATATCACCGAGAAACTGGCCACCATGAAACGTCTTGAGCATGCCATGAAGCTGGAGTCTGTGGGCATACTGTCGAGTGGTCTGGCTCATGATTTCAACAACATTCTCAGTGTGGTGCAGGGTAATCTTGAATTTCTCCGCCTCAGCCTGGACAAGGAGGATCAACTGGAACTGGTCCGCGAAGCTGAAGGTGCGGTGCAGGTGGGCACGCGATTGTCACGCCGCCTGCTGGCATTTGCCAGGCGCAGCGACCTGGAACTGGAACCGGACATCGTTGACGTCAACAAGCAGGTTCTGGACTCTATCGATCTCATTCGCGGGGCGCTGGATGAATCCGTAACCCTGTCTACCGTACTCGGCGTGGGTGTGTGGTCAATCTACTGTGACAGCAGCCAGTTGGAGAACGCCCTCATCAACCTCGTCATCAACGCGCGCGATGCAATGCCGACCGGTGGTATCGTCGCGATGTCGACCTCGAACGTCAGCCTCGGCAATGGTGGGTCGGAACTGAGGCCGCAATGTTCACCCGGCGATTATGTGTGTATCTCTGTGACAGACACTGGCCACGGCATGAGTGAAGAGGTGAAGGCGCGCTCGCTGGAACCCTTTTTCACGACTAAGGAAACCGGGAGAGGCACGGGTCTTGGACTCTCGACCACTCACGCTTTCGTCACTCAGTCCGGCGGCCAGCTGAGCGTAGAATCCACCCCCGGTACTGGTACCACGATCAGTCTCTACTTCCCCAGGAACGAGATGAGGTCATCGCCGTCGTCCCTGCCCGATACACCCGCGATGTCGAACGAGAGAGTGGACGTCACAACTGGCCGTCGTGTGCTTGTCGTCGACGACAATGAAGCCGTAGCCAGAGTAACAGTAAGGCGATTGCGCTCACTGGAGTATCAAGCGAGCAAGGTTGCAACGGTGGACGATGCAAAGCAGGTTCTAGCCCGCAAAGCAGCAGATGGAAGTCCGTACGATACGGTGATTACGGATATCCTCATGGAGCACGACAACGCTGGCTACGAACTGGCCAATTGGATAAGCCGTCACCAGCCTGGCTGTGAAATACTGTTCACTTCCGCCTACAGTGACGCAAGGCCGGAGAACATGAGAAAAATTGCATTGCTGCAGAAACCCTATTCACTGGCTGAACTTGAAAGTGTCTTGAAAAATCTACGACATGAAGCCAGGTAGGCATTCAGGTTCAAATCAATGAACTGACAGCTCACTATAAGCTGAGAATAAAGACCATGACTTTCAAGTATATCGTGTTGAATCTGGACCAGGAGTCGGCTGTCGAGCCATTGGTCAGTGTTTGTCGGGCTATTGGAGACAGCAGTACCCATCTGGTAGGCGTATACACACTTCCGCTCTTCAACCCACCGGTAATCGCAGTACCCTATATGCCTGTAGAGGTCTATCAGGAGCTGGACGCTTCCAGTAAAAAGCAGGCAGATAGGATAGGCGCTCTTTTCGAAGAATCTGCGCAGCGGGACAACTTGCCCATCGAGTGGTATGTTCATCAGGGCATGACCGCCAGCGGTACCTCAGCGGTCGTCGAACATGCGTTGACTGCTGACCTGGTGGTGACCAGTCTGGCATCGAGTGACAAGGCACCGTGGGTTCATCGCGAATTGTTGGGCAGATCGTCGACGCCACTGCTGGTCGTACCCGAGTCACTGGCAGAAGTGCCGGCATTCAGGAAGATCGCCGTTGCCTGGGACGGCACGTCGCAGGCCGCCAGGTCAATTCGCGACGCCATGCCACTGCTTCGACAGGCAGAAAACGTCACGGTCGTCTGTACCCGAGGACAATCCAGAGCTCGACCGGACATCATTGCCGGAAGCGATGTGGCTACCTGGCTGACGCATCATGGTATTCCCGTCTTTCTGGATGAGCACAGGGAAAAGCAACTGACGCTGGGCATCGCATTCGTGGACTATACCCGGCAAATGAGTGCTGACTTGATCGTCATGGGCGGATACGGACACTCTCCCCTCTATGATTCACTCATTGGCGGATGGACAGATGACGTGCTGGAGAATTCCACATGCCCGGTATTTCTGTCTCATTGAGCTTGACCAGGGCCGTTCTTGAAATCACCACACTCGTTGATGCGTGATCCGGATCAAGAGTCTACAATTCGTACTGTTCGGTGTGACCAAATCCTTTCCTGTAGTCCAGGAAAGAGATGAAACGGGGTTCGATCCGGAACAGTGCAACTTCCTCAGACTCGGAATCAGCGAAATTGGGAATCTGCGGGTATTTTTCATAGAGCAGCTGGCCCACCTGCCTGAATTCTTCCGCATCGGTGACTCTGCTGGCATCACCGCCCATTGATACGCCGGTAATATCTTTCCAGAAGCGGTAGGGGCGATTGATGGTCAGTGACACCTTGCTGCTGCCGGCCAGGTTCATGGCCTTCTGGCTCGAAGACGACGTCCCGAAGTACAGGGTAAGCCCATCGTTGACGTAGCTGACAGTGGTCGCCTGTGGGTAGCCATCCGGTCGTACAGTGGCAATGGTCATGTCTGCCTCTTTCTCTATCAATTCGATGACCGCTGCCATTTCATTTTTTTTCATGTCACGCACTCGTCGCTCAGGTACAGACTGCAAGTGTTGCTCAGGAGCGTAACCTTGCACTTGATGCAGGTCAATGATACAGGCAAATGCCGGATAAATGCTGATTCGCATGCTCGGCAATTGACGCTCGCTCACCAGAGGTTTTCCCGTGTAGATCGATGAACGCACTGGTTTTGCTTGGCCGATACCTGCAAATCGGGTAGTTTGCACGACAGAGACCTGCAAGTCCGCAGCGTATACAGGCAATGGTTGCATGAGCGAGTCTGTTCTTCAAAACTTCCTGCCAGTGTGCGATCGATAGTGTCATGACCGGTGTCGACTACGCAGAAATTCTGGAACAGGTCGGCGTGGCGGTCATATCGATCGATCGCAACGGGCTGATTCAGCTTGTGAATCAGGCAACCTCGTCCATTTTCGGGTACGCAACGGAGGACATGCTGGGCCGAAACGTATCGATGCTCATGCCGGAGCATATTGCCGTACGACACGATGACTATCTGCGGCATCATCAGCGTACCGGACAAACCCGCATCATTGGCACCGGCAGAGAAGTTCACGGCAGACGGGCAGACGGCACAGTCTTTCCACTACATCTGTCCATTGGTCGGCATGACAGTAACGGTCAGCCCGGGTTTACCGGCATCATTCACGATCTCTCAGACCAGGTTCAGACGCATGACCGGGCACTGCGTTTTGGCCGCATTATCGATGAGTCCAGCAACGAGATTTATGTCTTTCGCACGGATGATCTGAAGTTCACTCTCGTCAATCAGGGTGCATTGGCCAATCTGGGTTACAGGCTCGAAGAAATGCTGAATATGACGCCGGTTGATATCAAACCGGAATACGACGAAGACGCCTTCAGCCAGATCATCGCTCCGCTGATTCGTGGAGAGTGCCCACGAGTGGAATTTGAATGCACGCACCTGAGGCAGGACGGTTCGGTGTACGAAACCGACGTCGTGCTGCATCTTGCGGATCCCGGCAGCCCGGTGGAAATAGTCGCTATCATTCAGGACTGCACCGAACGCAATCGCATGCGCAGGGCCATTCTGCAATCCCAGCGAATGGAATTCATTGCACAGATGAGTGGCGGTATTGCACACGATTTCAACAATCTGCTGACTGTCATCACGGGAAATCTGGAATTGCTCGAGATGAGTGCGCAGGATGCCGAGCAGCGCGAACTGCTCAAGGAGGCCGCTGAAGCTTCAACCCGTGGAGCGGATCTGACCAGCCGGCTGCAGTCCTTTGCAGGTCAGCATGTTTCAAATCCAACGCGCCTGAACCTCAATCATGTGGTTCTGGACCTGTCTGAGATGCTGGATAGTATCGTGGGTAAAGATGTCCTTTTTAGAACCATCATGTCGCCTGAACTCTGGTCAATCTGTGTTGATCAGTCGCAAATGGACAGCGCGCTGATCAACCTGGTACTCAATGCGCGGGAGGCGATGCCCGACGGAGGCAGTTTGATGGTGGAGACGGTGAACTGCTCCCTGACCGCAGCGCAATCCCGTGACCTGAATCTGCCACCGGGTGACTACGTGCAGTTGAGCCTCTCTGATTCCGGGCAGGGTATAAGCCAGGAGCATCTGGAGAGTATATTCGAACCATTTTTCTCCACCAAATCCAGGAGTGAGAATCAGGGTCTGGGTTTGAGTATGGTGTATGGGTTTGCCCGACAATCTGGCGGAACCCTTCGAGTGGACAGTGAGCTTGGTCAAGGTAGTCGATTCACACTGCTGCTGCCTAGGGACTCATCGCAGCAGATAGCAGCTGTGAACGGGACATGCAAACATGCAGAGCCGTCTGAACGCGCCGTCATTCTGTTGGTCGACGATGAAGAGAGCGTCAGGCGATTGACCGCCAGACGCTTGCTTTACCTGGGTCATACGGTCATTGAAGCAGGTAACGCAGCCGAGGCATTGGCTGCGCATGAGTCGCATCCGGGTATCGATATGCTGCTGACGGACATGGTGATGCCGGGAAACATGTCGGGAATGGATTTGTCATGCGCACTGCGTGCTCGTCAACCGGATTTGCCAGTGGTCATCTCCTCCGGCCATTCCGAAGAATTGAGCCAGACAGCTATCAGCGATCATCACGCGTTGTACCTGTTGGGCAAGCCATACAGTATGGGCGAGCTCGAAAACCTGCTGTCGCGTGTACTACACCGCTGACCGATACTGGTGTGATCGCTGAAGGCGCTCAGTTGACCGGTGTCTTGCAGTCGACCTCGAGCGTAAACTGATAGCCGGAACCTCGAATGGTCTTGATGGCACTGGGCGCGCCGATGCTTTCCAGTTTCCTGCGCAGCCGTGCAACCTGATTGTCTATCGTCCTGTCACTGGGATTCCATTGCGTTCCCTTTATCATGTCCATGATCTGATCTCGTGACATCACCTGGTGAGGATGCCTGAGAAGAGCCTCCAGCAGCTTGTATTCGGCGGTGGTCAGCTCGCAGGTATTGCCATGCGCATCCTGCAGATCCCGGGTTCTCGTACACAGCGTGCATCCGGCGAACCTGAACTGCACGGGATCGCCGCGACGAGGGGTCGTTACGGCATCACGAACGGGTGCGCTGTTGAGCATGGATCGACGCAGTGCAGACTTGACGCGCGCGAGTACCTCGCGCAGTTCGAAAGGTTTTGTAATGTAGTCGTCAGCACCCACCTCCAGACCCACGACCGTATCGATCAGTTCGCCTTTACCGCTGACCATGATGATGGGCACTGCCGAAAAGCCACGAATGGTACGTGCCAGTTGCAGACCATCTTCGCCATCGAGATTGATATCGAGCGTGATCAGGTCTACGGGTTGATCTTTCAGGATCTCCAGTGTCTGTGCGCTGTCCCCGGCTTCGGAGACCAGATAGGACTCCGTTTCGAAACACCTGCGTAATACTCTGCGCACGGCCACGTCGTCGTCGACGACCAGTATGAGTGGCTTGTGTGTGGGCATGGCATATCAAACAATGAAGATCCGGACGAATGCACCCTGAGAGGATTGTATCAAGAAATTGACTCGGATCAATGACGATCCGGAATTCACGGGGCATTATCATCCGCAAAGCTGCCTCGGACGATGCAGACGTTTGTCAACCTACCGGTAAGAGAGGCGCGGATGAAATTGGGGATGTGCGCCATTCAAGGCTGGCAGAAAACCATATCATTGATGCAGCAGCTCATAGACGCTGGCGCAGTGGCCGATCAGCTTCTGGCGCTGGATTGTGGAGACGCTGCTGTAACCCATTCAGTTCCCAAAGGATTGCGGCTGTTCCTGCAAGGTGATCTGGGTACTGAAAAATTGTACGTCTGGGCGCTGAAGGAAGCACGCTATTATTCGCACGGGGTACGTGATCAACGCGAACTTGAATGGAGTTTCAGTGAGTGGTTGTCTCGGCTGGTGTCATGTGATTCCAGGCCATGGACACTACCTGGTAAAACGCCTGACGGTGATCGCTACCCGGTGGTCGTGGTGGAACTCGACGTCGGTCGATTACTGTTCCGCTCACTGACGCAGGTTCTGCTGGACAGGGCGCTGGGAAATGTGGAGGTGGTGGATATCCCTGTCAACTGCCGAACCGAGCCCCTGGCTCTGCAGGTACCGCCTGAATTCGTGCTCTCCTCCTGCAATTGATAATGATCAGACGCATTCGACGGCGTGGCTGGTAAGCTATGGTTTCCGGGACCAGTGAGTGAAGAACATGGCCTATAAAACTATTTTGGCACATATGTCAAATGAAGAGGTATCGCCCGCGGTACTGAAGGTTGCCTCATTGCTTGCTGATCGCCATTCAGCGCATCTGGTCGGATTGCATATTCAGCCGCCTCTGGATCTGTACGTATCGGAATTACCCATGCCTATCGATGTAACGCGTGAGTATTCAAAGCGGCAACGGCAGAAGCAGGCGAGATTAAGTGATTTATTCGAATCCGCAACGCAGACTCAGAACTACGTGTCGGAATGGCGTTGCGTGGATGCCATGGCTGATTCTGTGCTCAACGCGCTGGTCGAACAGGGCAATACGGCTGATCTGATGGTCATCAGCCAGACGGAGGGGGATGACAGCGATTCGCGGTTCAGGCATTTGCCCGAGCATGTCCTGATGGCTTGCGGGCGGCCCCTGATGGTGGTGCCTGCCGGCAGCCTGGTCGACACCGTGGCGGAGCGAATCCTGGTGGCCTGGGATGGGCGGCGGGAATCCACGCGCGCGCTATTTGGTGCACTGCCATTGTTGCGACGTGCGTCGGAAGTGCGGCTGCACAGGATCAACCAGCCGCATAAGGATCGCCACCGAATAGTCGGCATCACCGAGGAGCTTGCCAATACTCTCGGGCGCCATGGGGTGGCGCTGGAAATCGTTCATTCGGACGCCCACGGTAATGAGATAGCGGAGGAACTGATGGGTTTTACTCGAGATATGGACGCTGATCTCATGGTCATGGGCTGCTATGGACACAGTCCCTTGCGGGAATTCGTGCTCGGCGGCACGACACGGACCATACTTGCCGAAACACCGATACCGGTGCTGATGAGTAACTGACAGCGGAGATATGTTGATGAGTGAAGCCGTGGACAAGGAAACTTTACGTGCCAGGCGGGCACAGCTCAGCGAACGACTAGCCGCCATTCGCAGGGACATCGGTCGTGGTCTGGATCGGGATTCGTCGGAACAGGCGGTCGAATTGGAGAACGCAGAGGTGCTGGAGGAAATTGCCCGTGTCACGCAGGTCGAAATCGACGGTATCGACGAGCAACTGGCGAAACTTACCTGACCAACTGAGTCGTCGGCAGACTGCTGGAGCATGCCTGAAACCGATCTGATTCTGATGGTCATCGGCAGCGTCCTGTTGCTGGGACTCGCTACCGAGTATATCGGCCGTGTGTCGGCTCTGCCCAGAGTGACATTGCTGATGCTGTTTGGCGTAGTCATAGGCCACGATGGCCTGGGAATTCTGCCGCATAGCTCCGCTGGCTGGTTTCCACTGGTAACCAATATGGCCCTGCTGCTGGTCGGTTTCCTGCTCGGCGGCAAGATATCCATCAGGGAACTTGGAAAAAATGGTCCGGCAATTCTCTACATCTCACTGAGCGTGGTGTTGGTGACGGTCTGTGTCGTTGCTGGCGGGTTTCTGCTGGCAGGATTTTCGCTGGCCACAGCGCTGTTGTTTGCCGGAATTGCAACGGCCACTGATCCGGCCGCAACGCTTGACGTGGTACGAGAGAATGGCTCGCAGGGCAACTTTACCGACACGATGCTGGGAATCGTGGCCATCGACGATGCCTGGGGGCTGATCGTCTTCAGTATCATTCTGGCACTGGCTCAACTTTTTCAGGGTGCCGGGGTACCAGCCGATGTGTTGCTCAACGGTAGTCGCGAACTGGCAGGTGCCGTCGTGCTGGGGCTTGTATTAGGCATCCCGTCAGCTCTACTGACTGGCAGGCTGAAGCCTGGCGAGCCCACACTGGTCGAGGCGCTTGGCGTCGTTTTCCTGTGCGGTGGTCTGGCAGGTCATTTTGAAGTCTCATTTCTGTTAACCGCCATGGTTCTGGGTGCAACGGTATCCAATCTGGCAACTCACCACGACCAGCCCTTTCACGCCATCGAGGATATCGAGTGGCCGTTCATGATCCTGTTTTTCGTCTTCACCGGTGCGTCGCTGAATTTCGAGCACCTGTCAGCGGTAGTGCCCCTGGCGTTGCTGTATATCGTCTTGAGATGCCTGGGACGTTGGTTGGGTGCATGGCCGGGTGCCCGGATCGCCGGGACTGATCAGCGTTACGGTCGGTGGATGGGACTATCTCTGCTACCTCAGGCAGGTGTGGCCAATGGTATGGCGCTGCTGGCCAGCTCTGCCATACCGGAACTCAGGCCGGTTTTACTGCCCGTCGCCATCGTCGCGACCGTGTTTTTCGAGTTGGTCGGTCCGCTGGCAACCCGCTGGACATTGAAGCGGGTGGGTGATATTCAATAGAGTGATTGATGCTGACCGGTATCAGTTTGCCCGGTTCTACGACTATGAATTGATTTCTGTCAAGAAAAACCATACGGTGCGGGCAATAATGATCCATTTGATCTGGTGACCTGACGTTTTATCATGCGCATCCTGAGCGTTTGTCTGAACCCGACCATCGATATTTCGTCTGAAACTGACAGTATCTACCCTGTGAGTAAGATACGAACCCACTCGGAACGTATTTCACCCGGCGGTGGTGGTGTCAATGTGGCGCGTGTGCTGAGTAGTTTCGGCCGACCCTGCGAACTGATCTACATATCGGGCGGCGGTACCGGCAGGATGCTGGATGAGGAGTTGGAGCGTTACGGCATCAACACCAGGTGCTTCCATAATTCCTCACCTACACGTGTCGCGTTCACTGTTCTGCAGACCTCCAATCGTCAGGAGTACCGCTTCGTGCCTGAAGGTCCTGTGGTAAGTACAGACGCCTATTCACAACTGATGGATTACCTGGAACAGGTTCCGCTGAACGAAAACGACATGATCGTCGCCAGCGGCAGCCTTCCACGAGGTGTTCCGGACACCGCCTATGCAAGAATTGCACATATTGCCCAGGACCGGCGCGCCCGCCTGATTCTGGACTCATCCGGAGCCGGACTTTCCAACGCTGTTAATGGAAAACACGCGATCTACCTCGTAAAGCCAAGCCTTAACGAACTGCAGCGTCTGGCTGGGCAGGAGCTCGATGAGACTGGTGCGCGCGATTTTGCAGCTAGCCTTGTCGCCGATGGAAGGGCTGAGCATGTGGCAGTGTCAATGGGTACACACGGAGCATTTCTGGCTGGGCGACACAGTGTGATGCGTTTGCCAGCGCACCTGGTAGCCATGCATTCGGCCGTAGGTGCCGGGGACAGTTTCCTTGGTGCCATGGTCTATTACCTGTCCAGGGGTCATCCGATAGAAGCTGCGTTCCGCTTTGGCGTGGCTGCTGGCGCGGCGGCCGTCATGAACCCTGGCGACGAATTGTGCAGGCCCGCCGATGTCGAAGCCTTGTTTCGTTCAGACAGTCAGCAGGATCAATTGTAGAATGGCATCGAGTAGTTACCGGCGACAGGTTGATGTCGTGACAGCTGACGGGATATTAGACGACAAGTATGGAGTTCGTTGACTACTACAAAATCATGGGGCTGGAGGACGATGCCAGTGCCGATGAAATCAAGCGAGCGTATCGAAAGCTGGCACGTAAATATCATCCGGATGTCAGCAAGGAGGCAGACAGTGAAGTACGCTTCAAGCAGCTTGGCGAAGCGTACAAGGTACTCAAGGATCCGGAAACGCGACGTGAATATGACGAGCTGAAACGCTATCAGAGTACCGGGGGTGGAGGGGCAGGTTTCCGCCCTCCACCTGACTGGCAGTACCGGGAGAGTATCAATCCGGATGACTTCGAGGCCTATGGTGCCGCCGATTTCAGTGATTTTTTCGAGCAGGTTTTCGGTTCGCGTTTCAGGCACCAGGCTGGACCGCATACTGAACAGCATTTCGACGCTCGAGGCCAGGATATCCACACCAGCCTGTCCGTGTCTCTTGGCGATGCCTTTAATGGTGCGTCCATGGACTTATCCTTGAAGACACCGGTTGTGCACCCGGATGGCAGTATCCGTAACGAGCAGAAAAGACTGGTCGTCAAGGTACCTGCCGGCGTCAGGGACGGGCAGAAAATCCGGCTACGAGGTCAGGGAGGCCCAGGAGTAGGCAAAGGTGAACCGGGTGATCTGTACATTGAAATACAGATCAGGGAAGACGAGCGCTTCCATCTGGACGGGCGTGATGTGACCGTCACCCTGCCGGTAACGCCGTGGGAGGCAGCGCTGGGAGCCTCGGTCGAAGTGCCTACATTGAGTGGACCTGTCAAAATGACCATCCCCCCAAATGCCCGACAGGGGCAGCGGCTGAGACTCAAGGGTCGAGGCCTGCCAGGTAAGGTGCCAGGGGACCAGTACGTCAGCCTCTCGGTCGTCGTGCCCGAAGCGGTTAACGAGGAGCAGAAACAGGCCTACCGCTCGATGAGTAAATTGTGGTCCCTCGATCCACGAGCCAGTCATGGAGAAAGCCGATGAATCCCGTTTCAGAACATGAGGTATCCGGTATTCGCATTGAGGTGCTGAACAGAGACAAACGATACACGGTAACCGAAATCTGCATGATCTGTCAGATAGACAAAGCTGGGCTGCAGCAGTACGTTGACTATGGTGTGATCGTTACGGATGAGTCGGAGCAGTATCGGCAATCGCAGCTGGACAGGCTGATACGCGCCAGACGATTGCAGCAGGATCTTGAACTCAATCACGCTGGTGTCGCTCTGGCGCTTGATCTATTGGACAGGATCGCCGAACTCAAGCGAGACCTTGCCTTGCTCAGCGGTTGAACAAGGCAGAATGGAGTATTGAGTCAGTGAACAGCTCAGTTATTCTGTAACTGCCCCAACAGATCGTCTTTTAATTGCACTCGTTTCATTTTCATGCCGTCCAGTTCAAGATCCTGTACATGCTCCAGTCCTTGCTCGATGCGTACGATGTGTTTGTCAAGTGCCTCGTATTCGTCCA
>JABDKN010000058.1 GCA_013002205.1 Granulosicoccus sp. | reverse complement strand
GCGCAGATGCAGGGAGTTTGCGTGTACTGATAGGTAATCGTCGATCATGGTCGGCTTCGTGTCCTTGGTCCGTATGCCTTGAGTGGTTTGTCGGCGGCAAAATCTGAAATGAGAGCTGCGGCCTGTTAGTAACTGTTACGAGATCCAGGCGTTTGAAGTACTACAACACCGGCACAGAATCGAATCGTGGATTCCATCGGGGTGCGGGACTGTCCTCGAACAGGACAATGGACAGGGTAACCAGGGAATTGGGCCTGGAGTCCGTGCGATAGAAGTCCACTGATCCGGATATGGGTATGTTGGCTATGGCTTCGGCAGTCACCTTGTCGTATCCGTTCACGGTTGCCAGGGCGTGCGTTCTACCACTGAAACGTGTGCCTTCATCACCAATCGCAGTGGCGCCGGCATCCATGGCTACGGTCATGTCCTGTGCACCGAGCACCTGGAAATTGGCATTCAATCTGCCGTTGCCGGTATAGCCACCCACGGACAGCAGGGTAATGATCACCTGTTGGTCGGGAGAGGCCCAGATGCAAGGCAGGGTGTAATTGCATTGTGCAAAGTCGCTGGTCACCGGTCCGACTGGCAGGTTCATCATGGTTGCCTTGCGGATCATGCCGTTGTCCAGAATCGCTATACTGAAGTTGCTCAGTGAATTTGTCGTTATCGACTCGCTGAAGTTGACAGTTCCTGTAACGGTGCCTCCGGATAACATGCTGACCGGGGTATTGCCATTGCCTTCAGCCAGGATCATGTCGGCGACCCTGGTGCGATTGAAGCCTGAGTCGACTGCCTCATCGACACTGCCTATCACCAGTTGCGTGTCGTGCATTGCAGACACAGAGAATTTGACACTGAGTCGGCCGCGGCTGGCAATGTTGTCCGCATTGGTCACGCTCACTGTAAATTGCCGGTCGCTGCTGATCCATTGGCAGGGAACCGTATTCTGGCAGTCGACACTTTGTCCGGCGACTCCACTGACACCACCATCCGCCAGTGAACCGGTACCTGTCGGTTGGGGTATCTGGGTGCTGTCTTCGTAGAGCGCAGTGTTGGTCGTGCCTGCAGGCGTCGTCGTTGCCGCCGGCTGGTTCTGGCCAGTCATCTGGTTGGTGCCGGTCAGTACAGGGCTTGTCGTTACGCCTTCACCCGTCGTCATGTTGGATTGCACGGATTGCGGGCCGGTACCTGCCTGAGTCGGATCATAGTAGGGGTACTGAACGTTGCCGCCGGCCGGATAGGTTCCCTGGTATTGCGGAATTTCCCGATAGACAGTATCAGTGCAAGCACTGGATATCAGCGTGCCCGCAAGCACGATGAGAAATCTGAAGGTATGGCGATGCATCTTGGACCCCAGTGAGAAACAGTCGACCAATTTGTCGTCCGATGACCGGCTTCTTGAAGCCATTCACACGGGTGTTACGGTTACCAGGGGTCAAGCTAACCAGCCATGTGCACAAGAGGACTCCGGATCATCCTGTTTGGATCAATGCTTGCCACGATTGCGTGATGAAATTGATTATTCTCACACTGATTGCCTTGTGCAGCAGTACGATCGCTCATGCACAGCCAGACATCGCTGTGCAGTCGCTGGATGAACTGCAGCAGGCGGTTGTCGAATTCATCCTGTCGGAACAGAGCGTTCCTGACGCTGTGAGTATCGATGTCAAGTCATTGGACAGGCGCTTGCGGCTTCGAGACTGTGAGGAGCCACTGCACACGCGCTGGTCATCCGGAAGTCGTACCCTGGGCCGGGTCACGGTACTGGTTTCCTGCCCTGGCCCTGTTCCCTGGCGTGTGCACACTCAGGCGACGGTGAGCGTAGAGGGGCATGTCTGGTCACTGCGCAGGGCGGTACAGTCCGGCGACGTACTGGATGACAGTCTGTTGATTCGCAAGAAGGTAGTACTGGGAGGAAACAACCGTGTTCTGTCGCTGGGCGGGCCGGCAATTCTGGATAAGAATGCATGGCTGGGTTACGTTTTTACTCAGCGCGTCGGTGCCGGTGCGGTATTGACGGAGAGAATGCTGAAACGTGCAAACCTGATCAGCAGGGGTGAAAAAGTGATCATTCGTCACCAGTCGACAGGACTGCAACTACAAACCAAGGGCATAGCACTGGAGAACGGTGTCAATGCGCAACGACTACAGGTAAAGAACTCCAGTTCCGGCAAGATCGTTGACGCGATTGTTGTCGGTCGGGGAATCGTGGAGGTATTGAAGTGAATGAGAAGCCGCTGATCGACAGAGCAGGCCGGGGACAGAGTACCGGCCCGAAGGTAAAAGATCACCAGTTGCTCGTGCAGGAGGTGGCCAGGCTTGTCTCGTCGCTGTCGGCCTTGCTCGATGAAGAGTTCAAGGTCATGAAAGTCAGTTCGGCGGAGTCTCTCGAGGCGTTGCTGGCAAGAAAGGAGGCCGTGCTCGATGCCATCGGGCAGCGTGAATCTGAACTGGCGCAACTGTTCGGTCAGTCACCTGGCGATCCTGTCGTCGAGGCGTTGAGGACGCAGGTCAGGCAATGCCATGAACTGAATCAGCGCAACAAGACGATTGCCAACTTACACTTGAGCCATACGAGAAAGAGTCTCGAACTGTTGCGATCGATGCTCAAGATGAATGATGTACCTGTTTACGGTGCATCCGGTGAAGTGACCATAAAGCGTGAAAAACGTGATCTGGGACGTGCCTGAGAAATCGTCTCATCCAGTGAGTAACCGCTGGAACCAATCTCTTTAGCCCCGCAGTACCTGGCGCCCGGACCTGATATCTGTCAGGTCAGGGCGATCGGTGTGCTGGTGGGCAGCGTCCTGGGCAGCGTCCTGGGCAGCGTCCAATGACCAATAGTTCGGTTTTCCGGCGATTCAGGCGACCTTCGACGCCGATTTATAAGCCTGCCAAAGCTGACTGATGCTGCTTGGTGACTGATTGGCCGTGACAGTCGTGGCCTGGCTTTGCCGAGTTCCGCTGGCCTCACAGGTTCCGTTGCTCGCAGTCGTCGCAGATTGCGTCGCCAGATCCTGCTGATCGATGTGCAGGTGAGTGCCGTGGTCGGGACTGCTACCGTTGTCGACAGATTCCACCTGCCTCTGATCGGTACCGCTGTAATCGCGTCCTTGAGTGGCAGGTGGCTCGGGGTGCATGTCGCTGCGTAGCAGGAACTTGGGAACGTATGAGCCGGGCTTCATCTCGATAAACACCAGCGTGTCAGGATTCTGCTGATAATAGGTGTCCAATGATGATCTCAGGCGCTTGGCCAGTACCCGAACGGATGGGTCAGTCTGCGGGTCGAAACTGGCAGGTTTGCCAAGTGCCTCGATGCCGACAGTAAACGCCTTGATGCGGCGAGTGTTGCCGATCAGGGTCTGTTCCACGACATAGCGCAGAAAAGCCGACATCTGTGGAGATGCCGCAAACTTGTCGGTAGTCAGTATGGCGTTCAGGGCATTGGTTACGTCAATCGGCTGGATGGTGTGGTTTGTTGGATTCATCATGATATGGATGCTCTCGTGTGATTACCCTGATCTGGCAGGGGTGTCGGTGAACGAGCAAGATCAGGACGCAAGGGGCACGTAATATTACGTCCGGCGCGCGACAGGCTGGGCTGCGCACACCTGGAAACCCTGTTAACTGGCGCTTGGCGCAGGTTCTTCATCTAACCGTAACACGAGCATGTAACGTTGCCTCCCCATGCCATGTAACGTGCAGTTTGGTCCAGTGGGCAGGGCAATAATGTTGCTGCCGGAATCGTGACGCCGTGCTCAGTCAGGCCCGTACCGGTGTTGGCGGGATGCAGGACCCTGCCTCTGGCAGGAAGCATTGACGGCCGGCAGCGTCATCGATCGGATAACACCATGGTCCGTGTTATTCGTTCAGCCTTCCGGACGGCCCGCCGTCAAATGAGAAACGCCATCAGGCACAATTCCACCAGAGACCAACCAGATGCTGATATTGACCAGACGGGTAGATGAGCGAATTTTCATCGGAGATGACATCACCTTGTGCGTACTCGACATCGAGGGGAACCGGGTTCGGTTAGGTCTGGAAGCGCCCAAGGACGTTGCCATACTCAGGGAGGAGATTCACGAGCGCTATGTCGGGGAAGCCTCCAACGACGCTCGACATGGAAAAACAGGCGACACGAAGCGCTCTGCCTGAGTGGCAGTGACCCGCGACGGGACAGTTGCACGGCAGAGTTTTTCGAGCTCTAAAAAGGTAGTACCCACCGGACTGTCAGTGCAACGACGGATCCTCCGGCACCCGCGGCACCCGGAATGGGCGGAATCCGGATGGCAGGACAGGCGCTGAGGGCATCGCGTTTCGCCGCCGATTGCCAACCGATTGTTGACACCTGACATACCCGCCTTTATAATTCCGCAGCTCAGTAGCAGGTCGATCCTTATCGGCCTGTCTTTCGTTGGGAAATCCTTATTTTTTCAACTGCGGTCTCAACTGCGGTTACCGACCCATGGCGCACAAGGCCATGCCGGACTAAACGACAGCATTGTATGGCGACGATCAATCAACTTGTCCGTAAACCGCGTAAGCGCAAGGCGGAGAAATCCAATGTACCGGCACTGCAGGCCTGTCCTCAAAAGAGAGGTGTCTGTACCCGTGTGTACACCACTACGCCAAAAAAGCCGAATTCGGCCATGCGCAAGGTCGCTCGAGTGCGCCTGACCAACGGCTATGAGGTTACCTCTTACATCGGTGGGGAAGGACACAACCTGCAGGAACACTCCGTGGTGTTGATACGCGGCGGCCGTGTCAAGGATCTACCGGGTGTTCGCTATCACACGGTCCGCGGCAGTCTTGATACCCAGGGCGTCGATTCACGTCGTCAGGGTCGTTCCAAATACGGCGCAAAGCGTCCAAAGAGTTAAGCCAGCATGTCAAGAAGAGTACAAGCTCCCAAGCGAGATATCCTGCCAGATCCCAAGTACGGCAGTGTACGGTTGGCGAAATTCATCAATATCATGATGCTGGACGGCAAGAAAGCCGTTGCAGAGCGCGTCATTTATGGCGCTCTGGACGTCATCAAGGAGAAAGGAGCCTCGGAGCCGGTTGAAGTGCTCGAGCAGGCGCTGGAAAATGTCAGCCCGGCTGTGGAAGTCAAGTCGCGTCGTGTCGGTGGTGCCACGTACCAGGTTCCAGTGGAAGTTCGCCCGGTTCGCCGAAGTGCCCTGGCCATGCGCTGGATTATCGATGCTGCACGCAAGCGCGGCGAAAAATCCATGATGCTGAAATTGGCTGGTGAACTGAGCGATGCGGCGGAAAAGCGTGGTACGGCCGTCAAGAAGCGTGACGATGTCCACCGCATGGCTGAAGCAAACAAGGCGTTCTCTCACTACCGCTGGTAGCGGTACTGGGTCGTGAGCCACATGTGACCTTCAACTAGTCGGAACTCAAATCGGCCCGTGGCCCGTATCACGCCCCTTCATCTGTATCGTAACGTCGGCATCATGGCTCACATTGATGCCGGCAAGACGACCACGACCGAACGTATCCTGTTTTATACAGGTGTGTCCCACAAGATGGGTGAGGTACACCACGGGTCGGCCACCATGGACTGGATGGCGCAGGAACAGGAACGCGGAATAACCATTACCTCAGCGGCGACCACCTGTTTCTGGAAGGGCATGGACGGGTCACGCCAGCAGCACCGCATCAACATCATTGACACACCGGGACATGTCGACTTCACCATTGAAGTGGAACGCTCCTTACGTGTGCTGGACGGGGCGGTGGCTGTTTTTGACTCCGTTGGCGGCGTTGAGCCCCAGTCAGAGACAGTGTGGCGTCAGGCCAACAAGTATCACGTGCCGCGTATTGCCTTCGTCAACAAGATGGACAGGGTCGGGGCCGACTTCAACCGTGTCCTGAAGCAGATACGGGATCGCCTGGGTGCCAATCCGGTGGCCATACAGATTCCCATAGGTGTCGAAGACAGTTTTGCCGGAGTCGTCGATCTGCTCAGCATGAAATCGGTGTTGTGGAATGAGGCAGACCAGGGTCTGACCTTCACGGTCAGCGATATTCCGGAATCGTTGCTAGCCACGGCCGCCGCTGCCCGGGAGACTCTTGTGGAAGCTGCCGCTGAAGCGGATGAGTTGCTGATGGATCGCTATCTGGAGTCCGGCGAACTGTCAGAGGATGAGATACGTCGAGGACTGCGCATAAGGACCCTGGCCAACGACACCGTTCCCGTGCTGTGTGGATCGGCATTCAAGAACAAGGGTGTGCAGTCGCTGCTCGATGCCATCGTCGACTACCTGCCTGCACCGGACGACGTGCCACCCGTTCAGGGAGTGCTGCCGGATGAATCTGTTGGGGAACGCCCTGCCGACGACGATGCTCCGTTTTCCGCACTGGTTTTCAAGATTGCCAACGACAGCTATGTCGGGTCACTGGCCTTCCTGCGCGTGTATTCCGGTGTCGTCAAAACCGGTGACATGGTCTTCAACCCACTCAGGGGCAAGCGGGAAAGAATTGGGCGTCTGCTGCAGATGCATGCCAATAATCGCGAGGAAATCAAGGAGGTGCGAGCAGGTGACATTGCTGCTGCAGTGGGATTGAAGGAGGTAGGTACCGGTGACACACTGTGTGAGCAGAAGCAGGCGATCGCGCTCGAGCGAATGGAATTTCCGGAGCCGGTGATTGCGGTTGCCGTCGAGCCCAAGACCCTGGCAGATCAGGAAAAGATGGCATCTGCACTGGCCCGCCTGGCTAAGGAAGATCCCTCATTCCACGTTCATACCGATGATGATTCCGGGCAGACCATCATCAGTGGCATGGGCGAGTTGCACCTGGATATCATCGTTGACCGAATGAAGCGCGAGTTCAGCGTGGAGGCCAACGTCGGCAAGCCGCAAGTGTCTTATCGGGAGACGATACGCAAAAGCGTGGAAGCTGAGGGCAAGTTCGTTCGCCAGACCGGTGGCGCGGGCCAGTACGGCCATGTACTGCTGCGCATGGAGCCTCTACAGCGCGGTGCCGGTTTCGAGTTCGTCAGCGAGATTGCAGGTGGAACTGTTCCGAGGGAGTACATACCGGCAGTAGAGAAGGGTGTTCGGGATGCCCTGGCCAATGGGGTGCTGGGTGGTTATCCGATGGTGGATCTCAGGGTAACCCTGTACGATGGTTCGTACCACGATGTCGATTCGAACGAGATTGCTTTCAAGATCGCAGGTTCGATGGGATTCCGGAATGGTGCCAGCGAGGCCAGTCCGACACTGCTTGAACCCGTGATGAAAGTGGAAGTGGTAACCCCGGAGGAGTACATGGGGGATGTCATGGGGGACCTGAACCGGCGCCGTGGGGTAGTGGTGGGTATGGACGAACAACCTGGTGGCAAGGTAATACGGGCACAGGTACCTCTGGCAGAGATGTTCGGGTACTCCACTGATCTACGCTCGGCGACGCAGGGCAGGGCAGTCTATTCGATGGAATTCGAGAGTTATGAAGTACCACCTCAGGCGGTGGTTGATGCAGTACTGCATCGTTAGCCGCATAGCCATTAAATGTAGTCATTAATACTGTATCATCCGCAGCCCAGACCTGCTTCAAGACCCCGCAAGGTCAGTGAATACGCAGGATCGCATGGGCGATCAATCGAAAACGAGGCCAGAACTTAAGTGTCTAAGGAAAAATTCGAACGTACCAAACCGCATGTCAACGTAGGCACCATTGGCCACGTCGACCACGGCAAGACCACATTGACCGCAGCGCTGACGATCTGCCAGGCAGAGAAATTCGGCGGTGCGGCCCGGGCGTATGACCAGATCGACAATGCCCCGGAGGAGAAGGCTCGCGGGATCACGATTGCCACGGCGCACGTGGAGTATGAGTCAGATAACCGTCACTACGCGCACGTGGATTGCCCGGGACACGCCGATTACGTGAAGAACATGATCACCGGGGCGGCGCAGATGGACGGAGCGATCCTGGTGTGTTCGGCCGCGGATGGTCCGATGCCGCAGACGCGCGAGCACATCCTGCTGGCCCGTCAGGTGGGCGTGCCCTACATCGTGGTGTACCTGAACAAGGCGGACATGGTCGATGATGCCGAGTTGCTGGAGCTGGTGGAGATGGAAGTGCGCGAGCTGCTGGACAGCTATGAGTTTCCGGGGGACGACACACCGATCATCACCGGCTCGGCGCTGAAGGCGATCGAGGGTGATACCTCGGAGATCGGGCGACCGTCGATCGATCGACTGATCGAGGCACTGGATACGTACATACCGATGCCTGAACGGCCGATCGACCAGCCGTTCCTGATGCCGGTGGAGGACGTGTTCTCGATCTCGGGTCGGGGAACGGTGGCCACGGGCCGGGTGGAGCGCGGGATCATCAAGGTGGGCGAGGAGATCGAGATCGTGGGCATCCGCGCCACCACCAAGACGACGGTGACCGGTGTGGAGATGTTCCGCAAGTTGCTGGACCAGGGCGAGGCGGGAGACAACGTGGGAATTCTGCTGCGCGGCACCAAGCGGGAGGACATCGAGCGCGGCCAGGTGCTGTGCAAGCCGAAGTCGATCACGCCGCACAAGAAGTTCGAAGCCGAGATCTACGTGCTGGGCAAGGACGAAGGTGGTCGTCACACGCCGTTTTTCAACAACTACCGTCCGCAGTTCTATTTCCGCACCACCGATGTCACCGGGGCGGTGGAACTGCCCTCGGGCACCGAGATGGTGATGCCGGGAGACAACGTGAAGATCATCGTGGATCTGATCAACCCGATCGCGATGGAAGACGGACTGCGTTTTGCGATTCGTGAAGGTGGCCG
>JABDKN010000050.1 GCA_013002205.1 Granulosicoccus sp. | reverse complement strand
GGTTGTACAAGGCCTTATCGCCACCCAGCAATGGATCGTTGGAACAGTGGATGACCGGTTTGCCGGGTGTCTGAAGGTCCCAGGTACGCTGATAGGCGCGATAACTGAAAGTTCCCTGTCCGGTGTTGCCCGTCCATTCGATTCTCGCCGTGTACTCGTGCAGCGTCGAATCTTCGCTTTTATCTAATGCCATCTACAGGTGATCGTCGGTTCCAGGTGCCAATAACAGCTCTGATGAGAGTATCGCAGCTGCCCTCGGGCGTACACTGGTGACTACCGCCTGTCTGGCGATTATTCCGTCGATTGGTACACAGTCAAAAAAAAACCGCCCAGGGTACTGTCCTAAGCGGTTTTTCGTTCATCCTGACGGTGGTAGACGTTGCCCGATCGTGTCGTGCAGGGCGGCTCCGGTCAATCAGTTTCTCAGGCGGCCATCAGGTGCGCCTTGATCTTACTCATCGCTGCCTTTTCGATCTGGCGGATGCGTTCCGCAGACACTCCGTATTCGTCGGCGAGTTCATGCAGGGTGGATTTGTCGTCGTCCAGCCAGCGTCGCTGGAGAATGGTTCGACTGCGATCATCCAGAATCTCGAACCCGGCCGCCAGTCCATCATGCGAGTGATTGCGCCCGTCTTCCCGCTCCAGAATCATGGAAGGATCTTCCTGTTCCTGAAACAGCGATTCTGACGGCGAGAGGCTGACGCGATCTTCGCTGGCGCCCGGAGGTGCGTCGAAGGCTGTGTCGTGCCCGTGCATCCGCGATTCCATCTCCACCACCACCTTGGCATCCACACCCAGGTCTGCCGCCACTGCCTCGACCTCTTCCTGGCTGAACCAGTTGAGCTGTTTCTTGGCACTGCGCAGTTTGAAGAACAATTTGCGCTGCGACTTCGTCGTGGCAACCTTGACGATCCGCCAGTTGCGGATCACGTACTCGTGTATCTCGGCACGGATCCAGTGCACGGCAAAGGAGATCAGGCGCACACCCACATCGGGGTCGAATCGCTTGACCGCCTTCATCAGACCGATATTGCCTTCCTGTACCAGATCGGCCATGGGCAGGCCATAGCCCTTGTACGTGCGGGCGATATGCACCACGAATCTCAGCTGCGACATGACCAGCTGACGGGCAGCGTCAAGATCATCCTCATCGCGCAGACGTCGCGCCAGCTTCTGTTCCTCTTCCACCGATAACAGATCGATGTTGGCAATCTTGGCCAGATAGCTGTTCAGATCATCTGCAATGACCGGAATGGGCATTGTGTTCTTGTCAGCAGTCAGGACATTACTCATTTAGTTTCTCCATCAACCGTCACTACGACGGTATTTTAGCACTCGCACGCTGAGAGTGCTAAATAGCGGCAAAGTTCCGGCCAAATTTACCTGAACGAAACCCGTTCGTATCGTCATTTCCAGTTTTTAATGTTTACGAAAACAAAGACTTGCTGGATCATCCCCGGTTAGGTCCGTGGTGGGGCAGGTGATGTGACGGTCGATACAGGCTGGTGAGTGCACCGAACAGGCCAAGGATCAGGGAGATGGCCAGCACGGCGCCTATCTGTGACGCAGACGGCAAGCTCAGACGGAAGGTGCTCTCGTACAGTGAGGAGAGGTCATCGGCTGGCTGGCGGATGGCATTGAATGCCAGAATGGCAATGAGGCTGGCCACGACTCCGCCAAGAAAACCGTACAGTGCGCCGGTATACAGAATAGGCCGGTTCATGAAATGGCGGCTGGCGCCCAGCAGACTGGCCACCTCCATTTCAGTACGCCGCCGCAGCAGCTCCAGGCGAATCGTGTTGCCGATGACCAGCAAGGCTGTCAGTGTCAGAAACCCGGCGAGTAAGCCGCCTACCAGTCTGATCAGCGACACCACGGCTTGCAGGCGCTTGATCCAGCGCAGGTCGAACTGCACGCGTTCCACTGACTCGACCTGGCGAAGCTGGTCGGCCAGTGTCTCGATACGTCCCGATCGCAGGGTGTTGCTGTCCGGGAACACCATGATGGCACCCGGCAGAGGATTGTTGCCCAGCGCCTCGATCGCCTCGCTGATGTCACTGTTTTCCCGAAACAGCGCCAATGCCTCGTCGCGTGATATGTACCGGGTGTCCCGAATACCCTCACGCCCCGCCCATCGTTCTGCCAGGGCCGCACCGTCGAGATCGCTGACGGCACCATGCAGATACGCCGTCAGAGTCTCACCTTCCAGGCTGCGCGCCCCCAGTTGCCCCAGGGCGTTGCTGGCAAACAGCAACATGACCGGCAAGGCGAGTGTGATGCCCAGCACCAGCAGGGTAAGCAGGCTGGCGAACTTGTGCAGTTTCAGCTGCCTGAGGCTCTGCGCGAGCGCATAGCCGCGCTTACCATACGTCCAGCGCGCTCCGGCCGCAGCTTCCGGTTCTTCAGTGATCATGGCTGGCGTCGATGGACTCGTGCGCTTTAGTCGCATAACTGCTCAGCCGGTTCAGAGGGATGCGGCACGACTGGAGCGTACCCTGGTGGTTGAACGTGGCTGTGTCGTCAAGCCGGTCAGGCGACCCTTGTTCAACTGCAGTCGCGGATAGGCAAACGTGTCGAGCAGACTCTGGTCGTGAGTGGCAAACAGCACGGTAACACCGGAGGCATTGAACGTCATCAGCAGCTGCATGATTTCGGCGCTGATGTCCGGATCCAGGTTGCCGGTGGGTTCATCGGCCAGCAGGAGTTTGGGGCGGGCGACCACTGCGCGTGCGATACCGATGCGCTGTTGCTCACCGCCTGAGAGTGACTGCGGGCGTTCAAAAGCCTTGTCGCTCAGGCCGACACGGGTGAGAGCCGCACTGACACGGGTCTTGATGTCCGCATACCGGTACCCGCCAATGATCAGCGGAAAGGCAACGTTGTCGAAAACGCTGCGGTCATGCAGCAATTGGTTGTCCTGGAAGACGATGCCCATCTGCTGGCGCAGGGCAGGCTCCTGGCGGGGCTTGAGTCGACTGTAGAGGATGTTGCCGACCTGGATTTCGCCGCTGCTGGGACGTTCCAGCCTGGCAACCAGTTTCAGCAGCGAACTCTTGCCCGCACCCGAGTGGCCGGTCAGGAAGGTAAATGATCCGGCGTCGAGTGTGAAACTGACATCCTGCAGGGCAAATCGCCCCGGCAGGTACTCCAGATTGACCTGGTCGAAGACGATCATGAGCTGCTGACCAGGGCTGAGACATAGCGTTCCGCTTCAAACACCTCGAGATCCTCGACCTTCTCGCCAACGCCGATGAATCGTATGGGCAGGTGCAGATGCTCGGCAATGGCGAAAATGACGCCACCCTTCGCCGTGCCATCGAGCTTGGTGACTACCATGCCAGTCAGCTGCATGGCCTGGTGAAACTGGCGGGCCTGATTCAAGGCATTCTGACCGGTACCACCGTCCAGTACGATAAGCGTCTCATGCGGAGCAGCCGGATCGACCTTGCTGATGACCCGTTTGACCTTCTGCAGTTCTTCCATCAGATTGTTCTGCGTGTGCAGGCGGCCCGCCGTGTCGGCGATCAGTACATCAATACCTCGCGCCGTGGCCGATTGCACGGCATCGTAGATGACGGAGGCGGAATCGGCGCCGGTTCCCTGTGCGATGACCGGTACCTGGTTGCGATCCCCCCAACTCTGCAGTTGCTCCACGGCGGCGGCACGGAATGTGTCGCCTGCAGCCAGCATGACACTTTTGCCACCATCCTGGAGCTGCTTTGCCAGTTTGCCGATGGTGGTCGTCTTGCCGGAACCATTCACACCGACCACCAGGATCACGAACGGACGGTCACTGTCGGGGATCTCCAGTGGCAGCTCTACCGGTGCCAGCAGTTCGATCAGCTCACGCTGCAGTGCCTGTCGTAATGCGTCCGAATCGCTGACTTCCGAGCGGCTCACCTGGCGGTTCAGCGATTTCATGACCTTGGCGGTGGCATCGATGCCTACATCGGCCATGATCAACTGGTTTTCCAGCTCCTCCAGAAGGTCGGCGTCGATCGGCTTGTTGCCAAGCATGAAGTCGAGCAGATTGTCGCGGAAGGTCGAACGTGTGCGGGCCAGTTTCGTATTCAGTGGTGCAACCGTCTCGGGTTGCTGCTCGCGCTGTGTCTTTTGCCGTTGGAGAAAACTGAAAATGCCCATCGATGCTCTGCTGGCTGTCCCGATAAGTGGAGTTGGTACGGTATCCGAATGACCCGTG
The DNA here is from genome assembly GCA_013002205.1 of Granulosicoccus sp. GTDB lineage: Bacteria > Pseudomonadota > Gammaproteobacteria > Granulosicoccales > Granulosicoccaceae > Granulosicoccus. Next base: position 25,993 of record JABDKN010000050.1, on the reverse strand, counting down.
GCGCCATGGCGTCGGTATCATGGCAGACGTTTGCGCCGCGCATCATCCTAACACCGTGTCCCCACGATCAAACCGTAGTCGAAACAAGCGACAGAGCAAGTCTAACCGTGTTGGCGGGATAAATTCGCCAGGGCAGATCCGTATCATCGGTGGTCAGTGGCGTGGTCGAAGAATCGAGGTTGTCGACGTCGAGGGTCTGCGGCCCAGCGGCGACAGGATCCGGGAAACCCTGTTCAACTGGTTGCGTGGTGAACTCGGCGGCAGCCGCTGCCTGGATCTGTTCGCCGGCTCGGGGGTGCTGGGTTTTGAAGCCTTGTCGCGCCTGGCGGCCTCGTGTACGTTCGTGGAGTCCGATGCTCGGGCATTCGGGGCGCTGCAAACAGCCTCTGCCAGTCTGGGCGTGGAGACCGGGGAGAGGGCGACGCTCGTGCAGGGCAGGGCCGCAGAATTTCTGGCCGGTAACCGGCAGTGCTTCGATATCGTGTTCATCGATCCGCCGTTCGAACAGGATTTGCAATGGGATACCCTGGAAACCCTGGCAAACGGTCACCTCGCTGTAAACGCCCTGGTATATGTGGAATCGCCCGTCGGTCAACCCGTTTCCGGGCATTATCCGCCTGGTTTACAGCTCCACCGGGAGAAGCGGTTTGGTGATGTGGTCGCGCGACTGCTGGCTTACCCGGTCACAAGCTAGACATTGGTCTGGTCTGATGGATTGCACCGGGGTGTGTTTTGTTCCAAACTCGGGGTCTTGACCAGATAGGGCATCCTCAATGCGTGTTACGGCCGTATATCCTGGCACTTTCGATCCCATGACTGTCGGACACATCGATGTGGCCCGGCGCGCAAGCAGTATGTTTGACGACCTGATCGTCGCGGTGGCTGCCAGTACCACCAAGAGTCCGTTTTTTTCCCTGGAAGAACGGGTGGACATGGCCACGACCATACTGTCCGACCTGGACAACGTGACCGTCCAGTCCTTCGGCGGCCTGTTGGTAGACTATGCCTCGGAGGTTGGCAGCAAGGTGATCGTACGTGGACTGCGGGCCATTTCGGATTTCGAATACGAGGTGCAGATCGCGGGTGTCAATCGACACCTGGCGCCGAATATCGAGACGGTCTTCATCGCCGCTGCCCAGGAGTACACATTCCTCTCCTCCAGCATTGTCAGGGAAATCGCGCGTCTCCAGGGTGACGTCAGCGAATTCGTGCACCCCGAGGTCGTCGAGTCTTTTGCGCGGCGCCATCATCGCGCCATACACGAGGGGTATGCCTGATGGCGTTGCTCATAACCGATGAATGCATCAACTGTGACGTCTGCGAACCCGAATGCCCGAACGATGCCATCTACCAGGGCGAGGAAATTTACGAAATCCACCCGCATTTATGCACTGAGTGTGTTGGTCACCACGAAGAGTCGCAATGCGTCGTAGTCTGCCCGGTGGAATGCATCATCATCGACCCGGATCACACGGAAACCCGGTCTGAGCTGCAGTTGAAGTATGAAAGTCTGATGCGCTCGGGATCCGTGTGATGGGTCAGGCTTGTGCATTGTTCGCTTTCGGTACGCTGATGGACACCGAGGTGCTGCAGCTTGTCTCTGGTCAACCACTCGACCATCTGCGTCTGGAGCCGGCAACGGTTGCCGATCATGCCAGACGCTGGGTAGCCGATGATCACTACCCGGTGCTGATCGCCTGCCCGGGCACCTGCACGCAGGGACTGATCATCCGGGATTTGGGACAGGAGGCCATGAATCGAATCATATTCTTCGAAGGCGACGAATTCACCCTGCGTGAGATTCAGGTTGAAAGGTCCGACGGGCTGGAGGAACAGGTCTGCTACTTTGCTGACAACCAGCGCAAGTTGGTGAGTGACCAGGAGTGGCAGCTGGCGCATTGGCAGCGTACGACCAAGCCGGACACCCTGCCACGGGTGGTGCGTTACATGCGGTGCTATGGCATGATGTCGATAGCGGAGGCAGATGCCCATTGGTAGGGGTATCCGGCTTGAGCTGAAACGTCCTGCTGATACCTCGTCAGTGTGTAACTCGTCACCGAAGGCGTATCAGCTTGAATCCACTTTGCATGAATGGCGTGCAAGGAACTGATTTCGGACTCGTTACTGGCAACCTTGCGGAATCAGACTCGTTGATCAGACACGTCACCAACAGGGATCAGTCATGAAAGGCATAGACTTCGCAGTACCATCCAGAGCCACAGTTCCACTACTGTCAGCCTGTTTCATATCATTGCTGTTGGCGGGTTGTGGCGGAAGCAGCAGCAGCGACAGCGACCCGGGAACAGGTAGCAGCGACCCCCTGATCGTCGAAGGCGGGAGCGGTGTTCTGGCCGATGATATAGAAACGTCTGTATTGCTGCGTACCGCAGCGACCGGTTCCAGTTCCTACATCGGCAAGAATGTCACAAGCGTGCAGAGACTTGGCGGGGATTCAAGCTCAGTCGGGCTGTTGCTGGATGCCACGCCACTGGATGCATTATTGGCAATGACAGGCTCGGACCCCGTCTCACCCGATGAGGTTCTCAATGCTGGCATCGAAGAGGACATCTCCTCGATCATCGACTCCCTCATGGGACTGGCAGATGATCAGACGGCGGTGACGCGCACAGGCAACCGCATCACCATCGATCCGGATGACGCTGCGTTTTGCGAGCGGGAAATACTCGACCCCTTCGCAACCCCGACTGAAATTGCAAACTGCCAGACACTCGTCAGCCAGGTTCTCGTGCAGATGGATGCCGTGACTGAAGACAGTGGCCTGGTGACCATCACCTTTGCGCAGCAGAATCTCCTGTTGATCGGCTATTCACCGGTGACGGTGAACTATGAGGTGAAACTGCCGGGCCTGCAGACTCTGCTCGAGCAGTCCGCACAACTTGAGGGCAGTAGCGACCCTGTACCGGACATGCAAGGCGCGGTACGCGTATCGGCCACCGTGACCAACGACACCCTGAACGCCGAAGCCGGGACATTTTCCATCAAAGTGACCGAAGCACTGAGAATCGTTGACAATGCCGGTACCAATGTGAGCCTGCAGCCGTCGACGCTGATGACTGTCACAGCAGACGCAGCAACCGGAACCGGAAGCGTCGAGTTCAGTGTCGGGGCGTTGAATGCATCGTCGACCACTGACGACGGCTTCGGCGGAGTGACGAATTCGGTCCTGGCGTTTTCCGCTCTGACAGCGCGCATGGATGTGGCCAACGATGGCAATACCCTGCAGATCAGCAATGTGGGTATAGGAAATGGACCGCTGACACTGACCGTCGATTCAAATGAAGTACTCCGTCTGGTCATGGCGACACTGGGATCCACGATCGATGGTGACGCTGGAACGATCAGGCTGGATACCGCCCTGGATGTCCAACTCTCCATGGGGCAGGCTGGTACGATCAGTCTCACCGCTCCCTCCGGTACGCTGTTCAGCCAGCAGGCAAGCGGTGCGACGCAACTGACGCTGGGTGGCCCGTTCATTCTCAGTGCGGTGGGTGCACAGTTCAATGAATCCCTGAGCATCGCTGCCGGCGAGTGTTTTGCACCGGAGGAGGGAGGTAATACTGCATTGCCTTTCGCCAAAGTCGCTTGCTGACCGCAAACCACTGTCATCGGCTGTGGGTCCGATATGCAGCCGCTTCATACCGGAGCGGCTGCGTTGGAAAGCCTGCACCTGCCAGGTGTAACCGGCCATATTCGGCTCGCTGCCGGGGCAAGAGGGGTCGTGCGGCGGTGCCAAAGTTGCCGTGCAATCGTCTCCGGTGCTTCGCCGGACTGTTCAGCCTGTTAGTGCTCGCAGGCTGCAGCGACGGCACTGCCGACAATGCACCGCAGGCGGATGCAATCGTAACCCAGTATGAGGTGTCAACCCTGTATGCGGTTGAGTCACTGGTCGACAGCGACTACCACTTTCCAGCCATCGACCCCGAGACCGGCGCCACGTCTATACAGACGCTCGAGAGGTTCGATCTTATTTTCGTCGGTTACGATGCGCAGACGGAGCCACTCGAAGGCATCGGCTTGAATCTGGCCAGTTTCATTCCCGGAACGTTCACGCACATGCTGGCCTATATCGGCAAGGATTCCGCCGGTTTTGCCTACGGTATCGAGATGAATGTAACTGAGGAACCGAACTACCGCTTCGATATCGGTGGATTGAAACTGGATGGGCGGCTCTATATCTATTGCCTGGGCAGCGATTACGGGGAACAGCCCTGTCCGGTTGACGATCACTTCTACGGGCTGGAAATCTACGACTACCGCTGGGCGAGAAAACTGCAGCCCGAGTTGAAAGCCTCATTGATGGCACACGAGAATGAGCTGATGGCCACCATCAGGCAGGATCTGGTCAATGATTATCCTTACCAGTTGCCCTTGCGCGTCGGCATCGACACGCTGGTGACAGGCATCGTACAGAGTGTCGACGATGGCCGGGTCAACGGTGCCGACTGCACCTCGTACCTGTTGTCATTGTTTGAAGAGGTGGCGGGGGTCTGTCTGGATGAGGCGAGAATGAGCGCAACAGATATCCGCGCCTATTTTCTTGAAGATCCCCTGGGGCAACAGGCTATTCTGCCGGCTCGATTCAATGCGTTTACGGACGAGGAGGGCGATGTCCTGATGTCGGACCTGTTGACCAGGCACGGCTATTCACTGCTCGACAACCAGCCACGAGAGAGCGCTTGTGAAGACGGCCGTATGCTCGTGGGCATGCCCCTGCCGGACAAGGTATTCAACAGCCCCAGTGTTTACTGAGCTCGATGAGTTCGGCCACGGCACGCTGTGACATGAACCCACGACCGCAAACCGCCGCCGGGCGGGCCGAGTGGCTACTTCTGGCAGGTACTGCAGTAGAAACTTGATCGCTGGCCCTGCGTTTTCTGCTTAATTGCGGTTCCGCACACACGGCAAGGTTCACTGCGCCGTCCATACACCAGCAGCGACTGGGCAAAATACCCGGGGTTGCCGTCGCTGTTGACAAAATCCCGGAGGGTCGTGCCACCCTGGGTGATGGAACGCTGCAGTATCCGCTTGATTGCATCCGCCAGCAGGTTCGCGTCCCTGCGCGTTATTCGTCCGGCTGCACGTCCCGGGCGAATACCTGCCATGAACAGCGACTCACTGGCGTATATATTCCCCACCCCCACCACTACGTCGCTTTTCATGATGAGATTCTTGATGGCAAGCTGCCGGCGCCTGCATGCCTTGAACAGGTACTCACCGTCAAATTCATCGGACAGCGGCTCCGGTCCAAGCTTTGCCAGTAGCGAATGAGTCGGCTCATCGGATGCCTGCCACAGAAAACAACCGAAACGACGCGGATCGTGAAAGCGCAACACCCTGCCGCAGTCCAGATGAAGCTCGATATGATCGTGTTTGCGACGCGGTTCGTCTAATTGACAGATGCGCAGGCTCCCGGACATACCCAGATGCACGATCGCAGTACCGCTGGCAACCTTGATAAGCAGGTATTTTCCTCGTCGTGCGACGGACTCGACCACCGCGCCCTGCAGGGCTTGCACGGCTGCGGGAACCGGCCAGCGTAAGCTGGCATTGTGAATGGCCAGCAGGCGTATGGTCCGACCCAGCAGATAGGGCTCGATGCCGCGCCGCGTGGTTTCAACTTCGGGCAGTTCGGGCATCAGGGAAACGCGCTGTCGGGCAGGGAAGACAGGGGAAGTATGTAGGCGCAGCGCGCGTTCTCATAGTGAATCGCCGCATATCCTGCGTAGTGATGCAGCGTCATATTCACCGAGCGGTCGCCGAAATCGACGATGAATGATCGGGCCGCAGTTTCTTCCCCAGCGTCCTGCAGCGGCCAGGTCGCTATCTGTTGTGCAGTCAGAGAGCGCCATTGATCGAGTTGATCCGGACCAAGGGCGGCACGTTCGGCTCCGGCGACCAGTAATTGATCAGGTACCTGTGAGAATACATTCAAGGATGCCAGGGCCGACAGTCCACCATTGACCAGTGACAATACCCATTCGGGAACGAACTGCACACGATCACCTCGTTGCAGATAGCGACGCTCGCCGGACAGATCGGTCTGGCCGATCAGCAGTGTTTCCTGATTCAATTGTACGACAGCCTGGGGCTTGCTCAGGCCGGCCGTCTCCAGGTCCACCTCGGCTGCGGCGTAGCTGTGCGCGGTGGGGGACAAGGCATCCAGTAGCGGCGCCAGTCGTTGCCCGTTGACCGGCAATACACAGGGCTCGACGATACGCCAGTGCTCATCTGACTGCCTGAGCAGGTCGATGTCCGGGAAACCGGGTCGCTGCAGGCGGATACTGTGCACGGTGTCTGCACGTTCAGTGACAGAATCAGCGTCACGGACATCGTTCCAGTGCACGACTCCCACCGTGAGCAACAGGGCGCACAACAGCAGGCTGGCCTGAATGATACGTCTATGTGTTTTCTGCAGGTGTGTGCGTGCAGTCATTTTCTGCGACGCCAGCGCACCAGCACTGCACCGACGAGCAGGACAGTCGGAAAACCCACCAGATAAACGGCTGTCAGCCCGATGATGGACCGGTTAGACAGAACCAATTCACTGTCAGCAGCTTTCTGGGTTACAAATTCCAGTGCGTCTGATTCACCGGTCAGCCACAGCAGCAGTGATTCGATGAAGGCTCGGTTGGCGCCGTTGTCCACGAATTGTGAGGCGCCCAGATCGGCATCGCCAAGCACGGCAAAACGCTGCGTTCCCTGTGCCAGCGAACGTTCAATCGTTACCCCCAGCAGCAGGGGACCTGCGACTTCCCCGGTGTTTTCATCAAAGCGAATCTCGCCTGTCAGCGGGCCGCTTTCGGTCCAGCTTGACTCGGGTGTCTGCAGCAGCGGTTGGGTATGCTGTCCGGCGAGCGGAGTGACCGCCAGCGCCTGCGCCTGCGGCAACAGTACCGGACTGGTCAGACCGGCTGTGATCGGATGCGCAGGAAAGCGATCAAGCAGTACGAAGTCGGGAGACTGCGCTTTCAATGCCTGGCTGGCCGTATCGATCGTGGTGCCCGGAAGTGTGTCTACCCCCAGATTATCAGCCAGCAACTGCAAGCCTGGCCCGGTAGGAGAATCGCTGGCGATTTCGCTCATCCACAGAAGATTGCCGCCGCGGGCCAGGTAGTCGACGATGCTGGCGAGCTCTCCCGGGAAATAGGGTCGCCTGGGTGCCGCCAGCACCAGCAGGTCGATATCGTCGTCCAGGTACGGATGACTGACCAGGCTCACCTCGCGGCTGATCAAACCCAGTCCGGCAAGCTCCGCGGCCACGCGGTTCCAGTCATCGTTACCGGCGCTGACCGGGCTGCGTTCGTCATGCCCTGTGATGAAGACGATGTCCCGGTCGCCCTCCCTGGTCAGCAGCCTGAGGCTGTTGGCCAGGGTACGTTCAGACAGGTTTTGCAGGCGTTGCTCACGATTCGCCGCGCGCAGGATCAGCTCACCACCCGGTGCTGCATCCAGCTGACGGGCAGCAGCGGGATCGGTTTCCGGATTGATGAATCGTAGATGCAGATCAGGTTTGATGTCCTGGAAGCGCGACACCAGTGCCCGTACACCCTCACGATGGGCAGGGTCTGGTCCGAGAACGGCGATGAGCTCCACAGGGCTGTCCATGGATTGCAGCACACGCGTGGTGGTGGGTGTGAGGCTGTGCCGTTGGTTGGCTGTGATATCGAAGGACAGGCTGAAGCGCTGGGCCAGCCAGCCGCTGCTCAAGCAGATGCCCAGCAACAGCAGTGAAAGAATGAGAGAAAGTCGATGAGTGCGACCAGCCTGCCTGAGTGAATCCAGACGGATGACACTCAGCCCGGCGAACAGCACCGTCATCAGTACGAAGAAGGCGATATCGCCGGACTGCAGATACCCCTGGAAGAACCCACGCAAACGTGATGCGATGGACAAGCTTGATAAAGACTGCAGTGGTAACAGTCCAGTGCTGGTGCTGCCCAGCATCCAGGATATGAATAACAGGGCCAGGCTTGAGGTGATGGCAATGAGGGCATGTCGCGTCAGTGAAGAGAAGTACATGCCACAGGCCGTGCAGGCCGCAGTACACAGCACCAGCCCCAGTGTGGAGGTAGCCAACAGCGGCCAGTCGATGCTGAGATAGAACTGCATGGAATTGAGCATCAGCACGGCCAGTGCGAGTGGCAACAGCAGCACCAGGAAGATGCCGAGAAACTTGCCGGCAACCAGGGACAGAGAGCTGACCGGTGATGATTGCCACAGGGCATAGGTGTGCTGACGGTATTCCTCGCTGAAGCTGCGCATGGCAAATAGCGGGGCCACCAGGGTGAATGCCAGCGCCAGTGGCTCCAGGTAGCGTACGCTCATGAATCCGGTGAGACCGACCGGATGGTCCTGGACTGCCAGTTGCGCCTGTACGGCTACGAAGGCCTCGAGTTGCTTGAGGAACTGATAGCCGAAGAGCCCGGCGAGCAGCGCAGCCATGATCCAGGTTTGCGTGTTGCGCAACAGTGAGACACTTTCATGCCGCGCGATGATACCGATCATGTAGTAGTCCTGCGAAACAGTTGCTCGAGATCATCACCGCCACAGGGACGATCGGCAACCAGTCTGCCCGCGTGAATGATGGCGACGCGGTTGCAGGTCGCCGTGACTTCGGCGAGCAGATGAGTGGAAAAGATCAGCGCCTGTTCTTTACCTGTATCCCGGATAAGCTGACGCATACTGTCCATCTGCTGTGGATCGAGGCCGCTGGCCGGCTCATCGAGCAACACGACCGAGGGCTGGTGAATGATCGCCTGGGCCAGTCCGACCCGCTGCCGGAAACCCTTGGACAGTGTGCCGATAATCTTGCGCTGCACATCACCCAGGGCACATTGCTCGGTAACCCGAGCTTGCCGCTCGATCAGTCTGTCACCCGACAGTCCGCGCACGCGACCTGCCAGGCGCAGGTATTCTGCAACCCGCATATCGTCATACAGTGGTGGCTGATCCGGCAGGTAGCCGATGTGTGCCCGCGCCTGCAGGGGTGTGTCTTCCATCGAGAATCCATCGATACGCACCGAACCTTCGTCAGGCACGAGCAGCCCACTGAGTATTCGCAATGTGGTCGATTTACCGGCACCGTTCAGACCCAGCAAACCGAGGATGTCACCGCGCCTGAGGCTCAGCGATATGTCGTACACCCCGACACCGTCGCCCCGGTGCAGCGTCAGCCCCTGGGCTTCGAGCAACGGTGCGTTCGTACGAACAGACAGCGCTTCAGGTGCGTCAACAGAGTCGGATGCTTGCAGGGCCATAGTAATCAAGTGAATGGAGTTCAGAGTATAGGTCAGTGTGGCGACACGCCTTGCCTCTGCAGCAGTTGTGCCGACGCTGTAACCTCTGGATCGGTAATCCGGGGCTGCTTTTCGCCAACTAATTGACGAGCAGATTGTGTATGGTATGAATCAGACATTGAATTCTTGAGAGGTTCTGAGATTGATTCTTCTGGGGCTGTGGGATGTATCCGTGTGGACACTGGTGGCGTGGACCGCGCTCAGTTGTCATATCACCCTGTTGTCCGTGACCGTATACCTGCACCGTAGTCAGGCGCACCGGTCTGTGGAGCTGCATCCGGTGCTGCAACACTTCTTCCGTTTCTGGTTATGGTTGACCACGGGTATGGTGACCAAAGAGTGGGTTTCCGTGCACCGTAAGCACCATGCGCGCTGTGAGGGACCTGAGGATCCGCATAGCCCGCAAGTAGTGGGGATCCGGAAAGTGCTGCTCGAAGGTGCCGAATTGTATCGTGAAGCCGCTGCCGACCCGGATATCCTGAGTAAGTTCGGGCACGGCACTCCGGACGACTGGCTTGAGCGACAGGTATACAGCCGGTATAGCGTGCTCGGTGTGGCCAGTCTGGCAGTGATCGAATTCGTACTGTTCGGCCTGGCGGGAATAGCCGTCTTCGCCATCCAGATGCTGTGTGTGCCGGTACTGGCAGCGGGCATCATCAATGGGCTGGCACATTACTGGGGCTATCGAAACTTTGAGACCGATGATGCAGCCACCAATCTGACCCCTATTGCGGCCATCATCTGCGGTGAAGAACTGCACAATAATCATCATGCCTATCCGTCGTCGGCACGTTTTGCACTGCGTCGCTGGGAGCTGGACCTGGGCTGGGTCTACCTGCGTCTGTTCAGCTTCCTGGGACTTGCCAGGATCCGTCGTGTGGCTCCCCGACCGCGCTTCGACGCGCAGAAGACCGTGATGGACATCGACACGGTCAAGGCCATCATTGCCAGCCGCCTGCACGTCATGGAAAGCTACGCTCGCAGGGTGATGAAGCCGATACACGCCATCGAGCTCAAAGCCGCGCCTGAACACCGCCGTACACTACGCAAGGCAAGCCGTGACCTGGTCAAAGTGGATCATCTGCTGGATGAGGCGGCTCGCCTGCGCGTGAGCGCAGCACTGGCCAGCAGCGAGACACTCAACACGGTCTATGAGCTGCAGAGTCAGCTACAGGCAATCTGGCACAAGGCGGGTGCCAGCCAGGAATCCCTGCTGCACGCCCTGCAGGACTGGTGCAGACGGGCAGAGGCAACCGGTATCGAGTGTCTGGAGGAATTTGCAGCACGGTTGCATGGCTACCACCTGAAGCCATTCAATGGCTAGACAGTCTGCGCGGCAGGAAATGTCGTGGCTGCGAGCAACCCAGCCCGCGCCCCTCTGGCCTATTTTCAGATTGCGATCAGCACGACTGCCGTGACGACCTCTGCCATGGTCATGGCAGCGAAACAGGGATGTCGAGGCTGTTGAGGGTTTTAGTCTCGCGCAGAACGGCGTCGCCATCCGTGATCAGGTAATCGAGGATTGCGCTGGCAGACGAGGGTGGATTGCCTGTGTACGTTGCGATAGCCTCGACGGCGGTAACCGTCATCGTGCTGCCATCGGCAGCCGTCGCCAGTAAGCGACCAGTGCTTCGTACACCCGGTGCGGTGTCCGTACCGGTGGCAACGATGCTGCGCTCGAAGGGCGGATCTGTCGAGACTTCGATGCTCTGGTTGCCGGTTGCACTGGCGGTGATCGTGCCGCTGGCGACGATTTGCAGGTACGGTTGTGTTCCGCCGAAAGGCGCTTTCAGGGTATTGGCGTAAGCGCCGTCCCTGACCGACAGGGCAAGCTCACCGTCGATGTGTTCCTCGTGCAGCTCAATGCGCGTGGTTCGGATGATGGGGGGTGGAGGACTCACGACGAGTTCGATGTCCAGGATGGTTTCCGCAGTAGTCAGGCTGGATCGCCGGAGAGGGCCATCCAGTGACAGTTGCTGCCACTCCTGACGCGTACGCGCATGCGAGAAGTTCTGGAATACGACATCAAGCAAATCGTAGTAGGTGAATTCGCCGTCCAGACGATACGAGCCGGAGGCCAGCAGCGGGTCATCATCGCCAATGGTCACGTGGCAGTCTGTATAGCGATAACGTTCCAGTATCTCGGATCTGGGAAACACGCCCGGACTCGAATTGAACGTCAGCCGCTCCGTGCGTTCCAGTCCGAGCTCACCGCCACCCGTGCAGACGTAGTCGATTCGTTCAACGATATCGAGTTCCTCCCGTGGCAAGATCTCATCCGGTGCGTTGCTCTCGATCACCAGGCTGTCGCTCGCCGAGGCCCGCACCTGTTCGCCAAGCGCAAGCATCTGCTGGGCGAGGTCGTCGAGGCCGTCACCACGAAGTGCGGTAACAAGATAGGGTGCAACCGCCTCATGAGGCTGGCCACCGAGCAGCGCCCGTGCTGGATCACCTGCCTTCGGCAGCAAGGTGTCAGCAGTGAGTATCTCCGATGCGTCGTCAAATTCCACGAGAAGCTGGCCACCCACGGTTCGCGCCAGAGATTGCACGTGGCGATCCGGGTAGAGTCGTTGTGCACGTATTGGCAGCGAGAGTGACAGGTTGTCTTCACTGATGTAACCGACGACGGGTTCGATCCGTTGAAGGCTGGCACCAAGAAACTGCCAGCTGTCGTCCAGAGTCCTGTCGGCACCGGCAATCAACACATAGACGTCAGTGGCGATGTAGGCCGAGTTCCCGATCCCGATAGCTGGTAGTGGGCGGTCGTCACGCTGGTAGTCAAAGTCATAAGAGGGTGAACTCTGGATGAATTCACCACTTCCAATGGGAGCCTGTCCATGGCTGACGTATTCCCGATCTGGTCGGACCTGACCCAGCAACCTGCCTGAATCGGCAAGCAGCCAGGGCTGTCCGCCGATCAGCACCAGTGTGTCGATCTTGCTCGAAAATTCGCTGTCCGCCAGAGTGTTCGTCCAGTCGACCGTGCCATCTGCCTGCGTGGCAGTGACAGTGCGAGAGACGGGATCGACGCAGTAGGTCGTTCCATCGACGGCTATGTCGCCCAGGCAATCCGGTGCACTCACCGGGTCGTCGGCGGGTGGGTTATCAGGTGATCCATGGTCATCGCCGGATGAGCTGCATGCCGTCAGGAACAGTGCCAGCAAGAGTGTGCAGAGGTATTTGTCATGCATGGGTGTGTCACTTCCGACTTACGGTGATCTCGCGATGTCCTGCAATAGCAGCATAGGTCAGATCTCGTGCGGATAGTTTGCCTGGTGCCTGATTAGTTCATTGAACTGCATCAATCAGCCAGTCAATCTCAACGAGACATTTATAGCCATCTGCGCTGGCAGTCACCATTAGTTTCAGTCGGGCAAAAGAAAGCCCGGAACAATCCGGGCTTCTTCTTAACTGCAAGTCAGAGAAGCATTACCACTACCGTGTGGCAATCCGTCCCTCGGGGCCAGGGAATTACTTGATTTTCGCTTCCTTGTACATGACGTGCTTGCGGATGACTGGATCGAATTTCTTCATTTCCAGCTTACTGGTCATGGTGCGCTTGTTCTTGGAGGTGGTGTAGAAATGTCCGGTGCCTGCAGAGGACACCAGCTTGATCTTGTCTCGCATGATTCAGATTCCGTTGGGGCTCATTGGTTGAACGCAGAGCGGGGCAGGTTGACTAGACTTTCTCGCCGCGGGCGCGCAGTTCGCTGAGAACTGCCTCGATGCCGCGCTTGTCAATGACACGCATGCCACTGGACGAGACGCGCAGGGATACAAACCGCTTTTCAGCAGCAACCCAGAAGCGATGTGAATGCAGGTTGGGCAGGAAACGACGCTTACGCCGGTTCTTGGCGTGAGACACATTGTTACCTGACATGGGGCTCTTGCCGGTGACCTGGCAGACTCTGGACATGCGAAACTACTCCGAATAGGGACGTGTACTGCGCTTAGCCTGCGAAGTGTAGCGAATTCCTGGCCAACCCTCAAGCCTGTGAGGGCTACAATTTCCACATCGACGTTGCCGGAGGCATACATGGACAGGATATTCGTCACCAACCTGCAGGTTGACACCATCATCGGCATCTATGAGCGGGAGCGCATGGAACGGCAGTGCGTGGTGCTGGACCTGGAGATGTCTGCGGATGTGGCGCGCGCCGCCACCACGGACAATGTGGAAAACACGTTGAATTACAAGATCTTGACTGATCACTTGATCGACTATGTCGGGAAAAGCGAATTCCGGCTGATAGAAACCCTGGCCGAACGCATCACCGAGATCATTCGCCAGGATTTCGCCGTCCAGTGGGTGAAACTGACCCTGCATAAACCTGATGCGCTGTCGGGCAGCACCAATGTCGGTGTCATTATAGAGCGTGGCGAGCGTCCGGATGACTGAATTACCCGAACCGGATGCCGTCTCGCTCGAGCACAGCACCCGCCTGCGGCAACTGCTGCGTGAAAGAATAGACGCTGTCGGGCCCATTCCCTTTGCACGCTATATGGAATATGTTCTCTATGAGCCGGGGTTTGGTTACTACATGGCAGGAGCCACCAAATTCGGTGACGCAGGAGATTTCATCACCGCCCCCGAAGTGTCTCCCTTGTTCGGTGCTGCACTGGCTAACGAGGTTCGAGGTGTTCTGCGCAGACAAGGTGGTGAAATTCTCGAGCTGGGAGCCGGCAGTGGCAAGCTGGCATCGAGCATGGTGCAGGCTTTACAGGATGTGGATGATCTGAGATACACCATTCTGGAGCCCAGTGCAGAGCTCGTCGAACGGCAGCGAGAGCTGCTTGAGGATCAGCTGGACAAATCGTTGTTTCGCAAGCTGCAATGGATTGATTCGCTACCGAGTACGTTTCGTGGTGTCGTCGTGGCCAATGAAGTAATGGATGCCCTGCCTGTGGAGCGATTTGTCCAGGCAGAGCAGTTGCAGCAGGTGTTTGTAGGCGCTGATCTTGCGGCGATGACACGCCCGGCGGATGACTCACTGGTCAGGGCCGTGGCGGCGATAGAAGGTGATCTGGGGCAGTCGCTCGCACCCGGCTACTGCTCGGAAATCTGCCTGTTGCTCAATCCGTGGGTGGCCAGTCTGTCGCAGATGCTGGACACCGGCGTCATACTGTTGATCGATTACGGCTACCCGCGCCGCGAATATTACCTGCCGGAGCGTTGCCAGGGAACACTGGCCTGTTACTACAGGCACAGGTCCCATGACGATCCGTTCAAATGGCCGGGACTGCAGGACATCACGGCCCATGTGGATTTCACCAGTGTCGCCGAAGCAGCGGTGAGCCATGGGCTCGAACTGCTCGGTTATGCCTCGCAATCAGCCTTCCTGCTGGATAATGACCTTTTGCCACTGGCCGAACGTCTTACCGGGTCAGTGAAACGTGAGCGGGATCGCATCGCGGTGGCAAAGGCGGTAAAGACACTGACATTACCAGGTGAAATGGGCGAACGATTTCAGGTAATGGCACTGGGCAGAGGCTATGATCACCCGCTTCATGGGTTCCGCACGCAGGATTTTTCTTACCGCCTGTAGGTTCCCGTTCGCCGTCGCCATTGTCGGCGGGCTGTCGCGCCACGCCCCTGCAGGTCTGCTCACGTATGGAATTGATGCACATCATCTGGCTGTCCCTCATTCAGGGGCTGACAGAGTTTCTACCGATATCCAGTTCGGCCCATCTCATTCTGGTGCCCAGCCTGCTTGGTTGGCCTGATCAGGGGCTGGCATTCGATGTCGCTGTGCACCTGGGCACATTGCTCGCCGTGTTGAGCTACTTCCGGCATGACATCGTCAGATTATTCCTGGCCTGGATCGACTCATTGGCCCGGCGGCAGATGACGCCCGAGGCCCGGCTGGCCTGGGGTATCGTCCTGGGCACAATTCCCGCTGGTCTGGTCGGGCTGGGCTTCAAGGACCTGATCGAAGTGTATCTGCGCTCACCACTGGTCATTGCGGTGACTACCATCGTTTTCGGATTGCTGCTCTGGGTTGCGGATCGGCGCAGCCGGCTGGTTCGCGACGAGTACTCGCTGGGGTGGCAGGATTTCCTGATCATCGGCGCAGCGCAAGCCATGGCACTCATCCCTGGCACATCTCGCTCCGGCATCACCATCACGGCTGGCTTGCTGCTGGGCCTGACGCGTACCGCGGCCGCGCGTTACTCCTTCCTGTTGTCCATACCGATCATCGTGCTTTCAGGTCTGAGCGTGACCAGCGACCTGCTGGGCTCGGCAACTCCCGTGCACTGGCAGACTTTATTCATTGCAACCGTCATTGCGGCGGCCAGTGCCTTTGTGTGTATTCACTACTTTCTGGCATTCATCAATCGGTTGGGCATGACCCCGTTCGTGATTTACCGCCTGTTGCTGGGCGTGCTGCTGCTCTGGGTTTTTCTCTAATCCCGGTTGGGCACTGCAAGTTTGAACTCCTTGCCCCCTGTGCCGTGCACCGAATCATGGGCCCTGAGGTAGATGACCCTGACGCCCTCTGGCAGGCTCAACGTCAGAGAACGGGTAAATGGTTGCTCAGTGTCGTGCGGGTGTGCCAGTTCACGACTGCCCAGAACCTGGCCATCCGGCGTGATGACATCCCAGCGGTCAACGTAATGATCCCATCCTTCGTCCGTGTGAAGTACTGTCGCATCGATACGGAATCGTCCCTCACCCAGTGTCGTCAGTCCGCCCCCGATGACATCAGCCTCGCCGGCTGACGAGATGCCGGTAACAGCTGTCAGCACGGCAATGAAACACATCGATGATGTCATTGTCTTCATGAAGTCTCCTGTCTGTTCGCTCGGCAACCGCTGCTTGTGTACCATGGAACTACGGGTGTCCGCCCGAGTCCATACTTAACAGAGGGTCCGCGCAATCCGCGTGGCGAGGCTGGTGCTTTCGTTTCAATTAACAAGATGACAAGAAACATACTGGGAAATTCCTCCGCCGTTGGTCCTGTCATGCAGTTTTCGATGTTGATGGTCCCCCTGGTCATGAACTGTTTCTACACGGTCTACTCCCTGACGGGATGGGTCATTGACGGTCGAGACAAGCTGGGTTGGTCACTGGAAGCACCTACCGTCGGCATGTGGGTACTGGCCGGCATAGTCATGTTTTGCGGACTGGTTATCGCTTACGCCCGTTGGCGGGGTGCGAGTGGAAGACATTTACTGATTGTGTCGAGTGTCGGGCACATCGTGATTGCCGTGTTGCTCACAGTCTCCATCTTTATCTCTGTCGGGCTGTAGACTAGGTGTTCAAGGATGTTACACGCAGACCCGCTAGTTCAGCATCCGATCGAAAAATTGCAGGCTCAGCGTTGGTTTCATGAGTTTTGATTTTACTTCCAGGGGATTGATGGATATCCGGCATCTGCGTTTTCAACGTGTGTGGCTGTGCATCGGCATATTGTTGCTGTTGCTGGTACTGGTAGGCTCAGTCATCCCGATCCCGGCGCCAGTCAGGAGCATCATGCTTCACGATAAGGTGGCGCACACGCTGGCATATGCGGGCCTGATGGGCTGGTTCGCACAGATCTTCCGTCACGATCTGACGCGACTCATCCTGGTGGTCGGACTGGTGATGATGGGTGTCGGTATCGAGTTTCTGCAGGGCATGACCGGTTCGCGACAGTTTGATGTGCTGGACATGGTTGCCAATACTTCAGGTGTCGTGCTGGCGTGGGGACTGGCCTATACCTGGGTCGGCAATACGCTGGTGTGGGTGGAAGGCGTTTTCTGTCGCACGATACTGCGCGCCTGAATCCCATCTGAACGGCGGTGCTCCCTGGCCGGCACACGGGCTCCTGCCGCCGCGCTACCTGTCACTGCTATCCTGCCATCGCCTGATGGCACTGACTCGGGCGTCGGTAATGTTCTGTGCAATGGCTGACTTGTCACTGCTGGCCCGGGCAATAGCCGCTTCATCCACCTGGCGGAAATGCCTCGCGGCCTCTCTCAGGTACTCTTTCTGAGTGTAGGAACAGTCCTCAAAACCCAGGCGCCCCCGGGCATCCGCCGCACAGGCTTCCAGGTACTGGTCGAATCGAGCCGGTTTACGAGCCACGTCCATTTTCTGCAACAGCTTGACCAGAGTGCCGGCTTTCAGCTCCCGACATCGGTGACAGTGGGTGTGCCACCTGGCTGTCAGTATGGCCAGGTCCCGCATCTTTCCGGGCACCCGCAGTCTTTCGCACAGGCTGCGGGTGATTACTGCCCCCCGTTTTTCGTGCCCTGTGTGAGAGGGTAGGATGTCCGCCGGTGTGGTGGCCTTGCCCAGATCATGGCACAGAGCTGCAAACCGTACATCCAGCTCTCTGCTGGCCAGTGAAGCCTGTTCCAGCACCATCATGGTGTGGATGCCGCAGTCGATTTCGGGGTGCCATCTGGCCGGTTGAGGTACACCAAACAGTGCGTCCACCTCCGGCAGGATCACCGCCAGTGCCTGGCAGTCGCGCAGCGTCTGGAAAAAGGCAGCGGGGGTCTGCGCGAGCAGTGCCCTGCTCATTTCCTGCCACACGCGTTCAGCCACCAGATGATCGACCTCTCCACCACTGACCATGCCGCGCATCAGTTCGAGGGTCTCGTCAGCGACTCTGAATCCCATATGCCCGAAGCGCGCCATGAATCGCGCCACGCGAAGAACGCGTACCGGGTCCTCGACAAATGCGTCGGAGACATGGCGGAGCACACGCTGATCGATATCGGACTTGCCGCCGAACGGATCGACGAGTTCGCCATCGACCGTTTGTGCAATGGCGTTGATGGTCAGGTCACGGCGACTGAGATCCTCTTCAAGCGTCACGCTCGGATCGGTGCTGAATTGGAAGCCATGATAGCCTGATCCCGTCTTGCGCTCCACTCGCGCCAGTGCATACTCTTCATGGCTGTCCGGATGAAGAAAGACTGGAAAATCCTTACCGACTGATTTATAGCCCGCCGCGAGCATTTCCCGTGTATTGCTGCCTACCACTACCCAGTCACGGTCGACCACTGGCAGGTTGAGCAGTTTGTCACGAACAGCACCACCTACCAGATATACCGTCATGAGAGCTGGAGGGGGTTTGGATTGAGAGATTGGCACATACCGGAATGTTACACTGCCCTCCATGCTTGGACGTCCCGCAAACCCGTCTTCCCGATGGAAGCCACTAGCTGGCGTATGCCTGCTTTTGCTGGTCGCAGGGTTGCTGTCTGCGTGTGGCTCGGTGAAATATTACTCACAGGCTGCAGGCGGCCACTTCAAACTGATGCGTGCCAGACAGCCCATCGAACAACTGCTGGCCGACGAACAAACAGATCCTGAACTGCGACAGAAGCTGCAGACGCTTCAGCAAGCGCGTGCCTTTGCCACGGCGAATCTGTTGCTACCGGAGAACGACAGCTACAGCAGCTATGTCGAAACCGGTCGAACGGCTGTGACCTGGAATGTGGTGGCCGCAGGTGAATTCTCGCTGTCACCCCTAACCTGGTGTTTTCCAGTAGCGGGGTGTGTCAGCTATCGCGGCTACTTCGACAAGATGGATGCAGAGCACTATGCAGCCACCCTCAAACGTAAGCACTATGACGTCTCCGTCGGTGGTGCAACTGCCTATTCGACCCTGGGCTGGTTCGATGATCCGGTTCTGGACACAATGCTGCGCGGTGGCGATACCCGCTACGTAGGCACCCTGTTTCACGAGCTGGCCCACCAGGTCCTGTATGTGAAGGACGACAGCAATTTCAATGAGGCCTTTGCCACCTTTGTCGAACGAATTGGTGTGCGCGCCTGGCTGGCCAGTCGACAGGAGTCCGAGCGCATAGCCGCCTATGATGCGTCACAGCAGCGCGTCGAAGACTTTGTCCACCTGCTCAGGCAAAGCCGCGATTCACTGCAATCCCTGTATGAGCAGGAGCTGCCGGCCGCCGAGATGCGCCAGGCAAAGCAGCGCGTATTCGAGGACCTGCGTTCGCGTTATCAATCGCTCAAGCAATCCTGGGGCGGCTTTACCGGTTACGACAACTGGTTTCGTCGAGAGCTGAACAATGCCCGTCTGGTGGCCGTGTCCACCTACCGTCGCAATGTCCCGGCCTTTCAGGCGATGTATAAGCAGGTCGATCAGGACATGGCGGCCTTCTACGAGCTGGCCCGTGAGGTCGCCGACCTGCCGTTCGCAGAGCGGCAGCAACGACTTGAAGACTATCTGTCAGAAGCATCGGGGGATTAGACATCCTGTAGTGAGCTGCCCATCTCAATCATAATCCACGTTCTTGAGGTGGGCAGCTCACTACATGATGTCCAGGTTCAGTCCGGGTATCCAGTCCAGGCTGGGAGGACAATGTTCAGCGACGGGCGACGGTCCGGCGCTTCTGCAGTCGACCGGCCCAATCCTGATGGCCAATATAGCGCGGTACCACAGCGTCCAGTGAAGTCGGCTGTCGCGGACAACCATCATTGCACACGCTGGGTGTCTGCAGACTCAGGTAGTTGTCCCGGGTGAAGGGTTTTCCCGGGACGAACTCCATGACGCGTGCCTGCGCTCTGGCTGCCCAGTCGGGCAGGCCAATGATGACCCTGGAATAGCCTGCGGTATCGGCGGTGTACTGTACGAGCTCCCGCAGGGTATAGTCCTGGGGTCCACAGAGCTGGATGGTGGCTCTGGATGCGCCCGGGTCGTCGATGGAATCGATCATCACCCGACACACATCGCCTACGAACACCGGCGCCATCATGGCGTCGGGTACGGCCAGCGGGAAGACAGGCAAGGCTCGTAACAGTCCGGCAAAGCGATTGAAGAAGGCGTCATGTTCGCCAAAGATGATGGATGGCTGGAAGATCGTCCAGTCGAGCCCGGCCTGGTTGCTGCGTACCAGCTCCTCCGCCCGTCCCTTGGTTCGCAGGTACTCGCTACTACCGTTCTCGGCATCAGCACCCAGTGCACTCATATGCAGGTAGCGTGATACACCGCCTCCGGCGCAGGCGGCCAGCACTTTCTCGGTCAGGCCTGCGTGCGCACTGTCAAAGCTGCTTTCCGCCTTATTGCTACCTTCATTGAGAATGCCCACCAGGTTGATCACGATCGCCGATCCTTCCACGGCCCTCTGCAGCGCAGTCGCGTCGTGGACATTCGCTTCCCGGACGTGAACATTGGACATGGTGCGCAGCTCTCTGGCCCGTTGGGCCCGGCGTGTCAATACCACGACCTCATCAAATTGCTCGGCCAGTCGATACGTCAGCTGCGAGCCAACAAACCCGGAACCACCTAGCAATGTAACGCGACGACTGGACATGTTGACGAAGTAATCCTGGTGAATTGAAGACCCTGCGCCATTTTGCCTCAAATCGATGAGCAGGCGGCAGGATTCCTGTCAATCAACGTTTGGCTGCGTAATGAGGTACACGCCTGTCCAGGTGGGCCAGCCACTCGGATAGGCTGAATGCCACGGCGAAGAGCACCAGCAGAGCTACCCGGCAATGGGGTCATCAGAAAATCGGCCAAGACCAGTTCGAACAGTGCGCCGAAGACTGCAACGAAGTTTCATTGAGGCTGGACTGCGCGGCAGAAAAAGTCCTGGCTGCGAGCAACCCCCTTTCGGCCTGACAGGATGCGTTGATGTCAACGGATATTCAATAGGCGTCGTGCATTCAACAGGCAACAATATAGATTTGTATCACGCAGAAAGTTCGCGAATGAATCCCGGGAGACATTCGGCTCTACAGCGTCACGATATCGGGGCGGTTTCGTCTGGTACCAGGTCGTCTGCCAGGCGAAGTCGTCGAAGCAGCGGGCGTTTCTTGGCCTGGTGGTCCCTCATCCGATGCAGAATGTCGGATAGCGTACGTACGGTTTCCAGTACATAAGGGCCCTTGTTCAACATGACACACTCTGCCCGAACGCTCATCGCTGCATCGGTTATTTCGGCTCGCGATGGAATACCCGATTTGGCTAGATTTTCCAGTACTTGCGTGGCCCATATGGCAGGCTGGTGGGCGGCTTCACACATCCAGAGAATTTCTTCCTGCACCTCGGCCAGGCGCTCCCAGCCCATTTCCACGGCGAGATCGCCGCGCGCGATCATCACACCGCTGACGTCGCTGCGCATCGCGGCCAGCAACAATGAGGGAAGGTGTTCGAAAGCCTGCCGGTTTTCGATCTTCAGGACGATCGGCATATCGGGTCGGCCGCGGCGGGCCAGTTCGATCTGAAGCTTTGTGACATCGTCGGCCCGGCGGATAAAGGAATAATTGACCATGTCGGCACGCTGAACGATAAAGTCCAGATCCTCCAGGTCCTTGTCCGTCAGGCTGTCCAGTTGCAGATCGGTATCCGGCAGGTTGATGCCCTTGTCAGCCCGCAGTTTCGCACCTTTTTCGCCGGCGTTGATGACTTCGAGTTCCACTGAGGTGTCACCGCAGGAGAGAACGTGGGTGGTTATCTTGCCATCGTCGAAGATGACCCGTTCTCCCGGCTTCAGGTCTTGAATCACTGACGGCAACGTGCAGCCGATCATGGGTAGTTCGAGCTGTCGTCCATCATCTGCATAAGTGGCCGGACGTCCGATCAAGTCATGCATTCCCAGCAGCAATTTATCGCCATCGTTTAAAGTGATGAACTGCTCCTTTCTTGGCACCGTTCCAATTCTGCCGACTTTACTGTCCGTGTATCTGTCGGTATGCAGCATCAACCTGGTTTCCGGAGTCACGTATGAGGTGCGATCTGTCTCCGCCCAGTAACCACCTGCTGCGCGGTCTAGGATCGACAGTTTGCGTTTTCGTCCTCTTGCGTCGAGGAAACGCAGTTCATCCCCTTCTGTCAGATCGCAGAACCAGTCAGCGATGACAGGGACAGCCTTGTCAGCCGATTCCGGGGGCTCGGAAATTGAACCTTCGGCATGAATCCAGAGTCTGGCGGGTGAGAGTACCCGTCCGAGCGTATCGCGTTCAGGACGCCACTTGAGTACCCTTTCGGATGCAGCAATGGCTCCTGTGCGCAACTTGGGTCCGCCAAGATCCATGGCAATCCTGCACGATTTACCTTGCTGTTCACAGGCCATCCTGAGGTTGTCTATCATGCGACGCCACGTGTCCGGACCGTCATGCGCACAGTTGATTCGCAGGCAGTCGATGCCACTGGCCAGCATGTTCGCGATGATCGAGGGATCCTCTGCGGCTTCACTGGGCGAGGTCACCATGATGTGTGCCGCCGCCGCTGGTTCAGCACCAAATAGCTTGCTGGTCGAGAGATCGAGCAATTGACGACCGTGGCTGAAATCCGGATCCAACGGTCCCACAGAACACGGGTTCGACTGCCCACTCAGCCTGCACAGAACGTCAATGACGCGGCACAGTGTCGTCATGACATGCGCCTCGCAACGTCCGAGCGAAGACAGGCCGCGACTGGACAGCTGCTCCTGAAGTGAGCGCAGATCGTGCTGCCTCAGTGAGACGTAGTGCAGCAGATTGCGGGCGCTGAGCTTGTTGCTCTCCGCCACATCCTGGATTCTGTCTGCGAACTGGTTTTCCATCTGCCGCATTCGTGTCTGCAGATCTGTCAACTCATCCAGCAAGGTGATGATCGTGTTATCCGACCAGTTGGTTTCCTGATCCGGACTGAATTCGCCGCAAGTCATGCAATCGAGATTCCTGAAATCTGCCAATCGTGGGGTAATCGTGATGCGGGCATGCCGACGCCAGACTCATGCACGCCGGTTGATACACGCCCGATTTATGATCGTCTGCCAGATCATCTTCATTCAGGCTGATCAACCCAATAGTTTATACCCAATTCCGGGGTCCGGAAATGCTTGTTAAGGTCATGGCGGGCATGATCTGGCCAATACCCCGTCGAGTGGCAGAGGATTGCAACTGCAACTCGCCGGCGACAATCACCGTGTAGAACTCCGAATCGGTCGCATCAACACACCCTTGACGGTCGACCAGGATTGGCTGTCCGTGAAATCGCGTGAAAAT
Source organism: Granulosicoccus sp. (assembly GCA_013002205.1). GTDB lineage: Bacteria > Pseudomonadota > Gammaproteobacteria > Granulosicoccales > Granulosicoccaceae > Granulosicoccus. Next base: position 2,725 of record JABDKN010000050.1, on the reverse strand, counting down.
GCCTTTGTGGCGGCACTGGCTGCCGGCTGCGCTCACTGCCGACCTCGTGGACCAGTGCGGCAGTACCGGATACCTTTGCCCTCGCCGCTGCAGGGCGCTCATGGTTTCGTAACGATGAACTGTCTCGGCTGGTACAACTACTGCACGAGCTCCGCCGACAGCGGCCAGGTCAGCTCGGCGGCAGTGAACCGTCGCTCGTACTCGCCGACGCTGCTGCAAGATATCCGCACACTGCCAGCGATGCGTCGTGCGGACAAGCGCCCCTCGAACCGCAACCGCAGAACCACTCGAATTTTACGCATGGACAAACGCGCCATTCCAACTCCTTTGGCTCCGGCAAAAGCGCCGATGGCAATGAACAGTTTCATGCATCGCCCCCTGCCTCTCGAGCTTGGCCGAATAGCCGTGGAATCAGTGGCCGATTGGGCCTGGAATGCGCACCCGCGTCCGTCAATGCCCGTGAACCGCTTTCCAGGCTGTGTGCTCGGACGGTCGTAAACCGTAGCGCGCCAGCACCCCCTCGTGCAGCCTCCGGAGCTCCTCGACAGTCAGTGCCTGTACGCTCGCTTGTTCACCCACAGGTACACGCTCTGCCACGGCTCGCTGAATGCAGGAAAGCGGTTCAAGTTCCGGATGCGTGATGACGTCACGGATGGTCTGCTTGATGAAATCACGCCACGCCAGTCGAAGGGGGTCAGGCTCCGCCAAGTCTTGTTTGATTGCCAGATATTCCTGCGTAGAACGCTCGTAGGCCCAAACGTAAAGGTCACGCAGCAGTTCCACGCGGCTCATTTCGTACACGCCGAGGGTTGCCCGGCTGTATGCCTGCTCCGGCACATCCAGAAAAGTCAGCGGACAAAGATTTGCACGAAACAGCGGTATATTCGCAGCCAATCGCGAGGTGCGCTTGTTGATGTCGGCAAAAGGCTGCAGGTAGGGCAAATGCACCATCACGAAGAAGGATTGCTCAAACGGGTCTCCAATCTGGTTAGCTTTATTCAGAAGCACGTCCAGCGCGTCTTCGATTTGCTGTGGTGTCGAGATCGGGCGATAAACGCTTTTGCCAATATCGACGGCGTGCTGGCGAATTCGTCCCTCATCTGCTGGATTGGGCAACAGGTTTTCCGCCAGAGCGCTGTGCAAGTTCATCTCGTAGCGCACCTTGTCCTGGCTCATCAGTGAGAGTCGTTTCTCGGACACCGCCGGTCGGCTGATGTAGCGGCGGGGCCGCCTGGTCGGGATTCTGGATTTGAGCGGCGGTGCTGTGATCGATGTAGCCTTTGGGCCCTGCAAAGGCAAGCGAGTCTGTGTCCCGACGTTGAGTGTTCTCAGTGGGGCGGGTCGATCCGGATTCCGAGTTGTTTACGCCTGTTCTGACTCAAGGCGAACACGTCGGATCGAAAATCCACAGCTCATCATCACGCTTACCCATAAACTCGGATTCATTTTCGGTGTCGTCGTTGGCCATGAAATACAATTTGCCGTTCAAGGCGGTCAGGTTCGAGGGCTCCCCGTCGCCAGGACCGACATTGATATCGGCAACGAGGCGTGTGCTCACCGACGCATGGTTCGGGTCGTACTGCATCAGTTCGAATCCGGATACGCCGTTGTCACCGTTCAGGTAGAGCACGCCGTCGAGTTCGGCAGGCGTCAGTGCATTCCAGAATCCACCGGGTTCGAATTGAAATTCCGGGGACGGCCTGCCGCTTTGTGCGCCGGGAAAGATGTCGGTGGCGATCACCGCACCCGCGTCGGGGTCATCCGGGTCATAGACCCACAATTCCCTACCGTATGGTCGGGTCCAGGTGGTGAAATACAGTTTTCCATCGAATACCATCAGGTCCCGCGCTTCATCGGCAAAATGCGTGTCCAAGGTGGCCACGGGTCCGGGGGCGACCGCCGGCATTGCCGGGTCGTACATCCAGATACCGAAGTTGTCGTTTCCCCAATATCTGAAATACAGTTTGCCGTCCAGCTCGGTGAGCAGATCGGCATAGCCGTTGCCACCAGCGTTGCCACTCGTCAAATCGGCGACGAACCTTGCACCTGCGGCAGGTTCGTATGACCATATCTTCAGGCCATTGGCAAAGAAATACAATCTGTCGCCCAGGGCCACCAGATCACGCGGATTACTACCGGATTCAGGGTTGATATCCGCCACTTTAATGGCACCCGCGTCGGGCCGCGCCGGGTCATGCATCCACAGCTCGATATCCCCGTCACCGCCGTCCGCGGCAAAGTACAAGCGGCCGCCGAGTTCCGTCGGCACTCGCGGGTTGCTACCGTCGGCACCAGGGTTAATATCAGCGACTAGCGTGGCACCGGACTCTGGTGCATAGGTCCACAGCTCCCAGCCAAATGCGTCTGTGTATGCGGGGAAATACAAGCTGCCATTCCAGGCCAGATAACCGCTCTTGTAATATGGTGTGGAATAGCCACCAGGATGACTGCTTTCACTCCCCGGCGCGATATCTGCAACGAGTTGTGCCTCCGCAGCGACGTCCATGGAGTCGACGCTCCAGAGTTCGGTACCGTGTTCGGCGTCGGTCGCAGCGAAATAGAGCGTGTCGCTGAGTCCGACAAGTTCGACGTTACCGAATGCCTCTGACGGTATCCCACTCACTTTAGATGCTACGCCACAGGAATCGCAGGCATCACCGAGGCCATTGCCGTCCGCGTCGAGCTGATCGGCATTGGCGATCAGCGGGCAGTTGTCCTCGGCATC
>JABDKN010000029.1 GCA_013002205.1 Granulosicoccus sp. | reverse complement strand
GCAGTGCTGGAATACAATGCCAAAACGGCTGAAGTCTATGGCGGTATCTACCATGCACCTAAACCGACTATCGCACTTATACAGGGCCACTGCATCGGTGGTGGGCTGGGTTTGGCAGTTGCATGTGATCTTCGCTATTGCACCGATCGCTCGAAATTCGGATTGCCAGCTGCCAAACTCGGGCTCGGCTATCCGTACGCCGGTCTGAAAAGATTAAGCGACATTGTCGGTCCGGCCTATGCAAAAGAAATCACTTTTACCGGTGGTATCTATGACGCTGCAGCTGCAAAAGACATGCGGTTAGTCAATGGCATACTAGCGGATGAAGAACTGGAAGCGCATGTGTTGGCAACCGCAGAAAAAATAGCGAATAATGCACCGCTCACTGTCAGTGCCATGAAGAACATCTATGCGAATGTATTTATGGACCCTGATGAGCGCGACCTTGAAAACTGCCAGGCCATGGTTGATCGTTGTTTTGCCAGTGAAGACTATATAGAGGGCCGCACCGCATTCATGGAAAAGCGTCCACCGAAGTTCAAGGGACGATAGCAATGGATGCCAGAATCAATCGTTGTGCGTTGATTACGGGCTCAGGCAGAAACATTGGCCGGGCGATAGCGCTTGAGCTGGCTGAACGCGGGTACGCGATCGCGGTCAATGGGTCATCGGACAGAGCCGCATGCCAACGCGTTGCAGATGAAATAACCGAGGCTGGCGGCAGCGCTGTTGTCGCTATGGGTGACATCGGCAATCGCGAACAGGCGCACGCCATTGTAGAGCAGGCAATCGATGCATACGGTGCGGTTGATGTGTTGGTGAACAACGCTGCAATTCGACCTAACTTTGATCTTCTAAACGGTGATGAAGCGGAATTTCAGAAGGTCATGGATGTTAATTTTTACTCATGTTTTTGGCTTATGCGCGCTTGCTCGCCGGGCATGATTGAAAAAGGCTGGGGGCGCATCATCCATTTCAGCGGCATGAACGCACAGCAAGGTTCTATTGGTAAGTCTGCAGTCAGCATCGCCAAACATGCCAATTGGGGGCTGACCAAATCTATCGCCAAAGAATTTGGCCGCAACGGCATTACCTGCAATATTATTTCACCAGGTACCATCGTGGGTGAGGTAGCTGATCCAGCTTTCAGCACAAAGTACGCGTCGCTTAAGGAAGCCAACCCAAGTGGCAGGCTCGGTACTCCTGGAGATATTGCCTCCGCTGTAGCTTATCTGGTGAGTGATGAAGGTGGATTTGTCAACGGACAGTTGTTGCAGATCAATGGCGGGGTGGTTGTTTAACAATGATGTGAGCTGTAAGTATTTCTGAAACCCGTAGCCGCCTGCGGTGAGGACACGAGGTCGAGAAAATTGGTGGGCCCGGCAGGACTCGAACCTGCGACCAAGGGATTCACTTGTCCCGAACATTTCTGTACGGAGTGGACTATCTCATCACCCTCAGTCGCCAGTGACTGGTGGGGTGCGGGACGCTCTAGCCTGTTATCAAGAACACTGTAGTTCTCAGGTAGTCTCTGCACCGTCCAAAGGTGTACCTTTGGCTTGGCTCAGGATTGCCATCAGCCCCAGTTATTCACTGAGCGTTAAGGTTTCCCTGAATTCATCCCGTTCATTCCATATCTTACGATATGAACGCACCATTATAAGATGAGTCCCCTGCTCTAACCAACTGAGCTACAGGCCCACAAGTGCGCAATTCTACATCAAGGAGGTTGATACGTCTGTTGTTTTTAGGGTAGTGCAGGCATCTGTGCACGCTGACTCGTGCGTCAAAAAACCTGCAGCCTTGCCCTGGTCGCGGTATCCCAAGCCGGGTGGCGGGGCAGTTATCGAGCGCGAATAGCTGCTGTAACTCTACACACGTAGAGTCACTGGCAGTGCATCACGGTTTTCACTCTACACGCGTAGAGTCACTGGCACTGCCTCACAGTTTTCACTCTACACGCGTAGAGTCGCTGCCCTGCCGGTTACTCCTGGTTGTCCAGAAAGCTTCTCAACTGCTCCGAGCGGGTAGGGTGGCGCAATTTCCTCAGTGCCTTGGCTTCAATCTGCCGGATACGCTCGCGGGTGACATCGAACTGCTTGCCGACTTCCTCGAGGGTGTGATCGGTGTTCATGTCGATGCCGAAGCGCATCCGCAGCACCTTGGCTTCCCGCGGCGTGAGGCTGGCAAGTACTTCATGGGTGGTTTCACCGAGCCCGAGTCCTGTGGCCGTTTCCACCGGTGACAGAATATTGTTGTCCTCGATGAAGTCGCCCAGATGACTGTCCTCATCATCACCGATCGGCGTTTCCATGGAGATCGGCTCCTTGGCAATCTTCAGCACTTTGCGGATCTTGTCTTCGGGCATCTCCATCTTCTCGGCCAGCTCCTCAGGGGTGGCCTCGCGACCCATGACCTGCAGCATCTGCCGGGAGATACGATTGAGCTTGTTGATGGTCTCGATCATGTGCACCGGGATACGGATGGTACGGGCCTGGTCCGCAATCGAGCGGGTGATGGCCTGGCGAATCCACCAGGTGGCATAGGTCGAGAATTTGTAGCCACGACGGTATTCGAACTTGTCCACCGCCTTCATCAGTCCGATATTGCCTTCCTGGATCAGGTCGAGGAACTGCAGGCCACGATTGGTGTACTTCTTGGCAATCGAAATGACCAGTCGCAGGTTGGCTTCCACCATTTCCTTTTTGGCACGGCGAGCCTTCGCCTCGCCGATGGACATCTTTCGATTGATTTCCTTGATGTCGGTGATCGGCAGCTGGCTGCTGACGCAAATCTGCTGGATGCGCGTCTGCAGCAGCTCGATTTCGGTACGGTGCTCTTCAAGTGCCTTGGCGTAGGGCTTCTTGACCTTGGTGACCGAGTCCAGCCACTTGAGGTCAGTCTCATGACCCGGGAATGACTGGATGAACGTGCTGCGAGGCATCTTGCATTGTTTGACGCACAGGTCACGGATCTGGCGCTCCAGCGAGCGGATGCGATCCACCTGGCCTCGCAGACCGCTGACCAGCGTGATGACGAAGGCTGGTGCGTACTTGAACTCGAGGAAGATGGCAGACACCTTTTCCATTTCCGCCTTGCCCCTGGCATCCTGTACGCCGCCGGCACTATCGATTGCCTTCAGGGCTTTGGCATAGGCTTTCTGCATGGCCAGCATACGGCGCTGGATCTCTTCCATGTCCGGACCGGTGTCGACGACTTCCTCATCATCATCATCATCGGACGGCGGCTTGGCGACTCTGATCTCGTCCGTGGTCTCCATGAAATTGACGATGATGTCGGTAAAGCGCAGTTGCTCTTCCTGGAATTGCTGATAGCGCTCCAGCAGCAGATTGATGGTTTCGGGGTAAGTGCCCAGTGCCCGCAGTACCTGCTTAAGGCCATCCTCGATACGCTTGGCGATTTCGATTTCGCCTTCACGGGTCAGAAGTTCCACCGTTCCCATCTCGCGCATGTACATGCGCACCGGATCGGTGGTTCTGCCAAATTCACCGTCGACCGTGGCAAGCACAGCGGCCGCTTCATCAGCCGCGTCATCGTCGGCACTGGAGCTTTTATCCGACAGGATCAGGGAATCGGCTTCAGGTGCTACCTCACCGACCGAGATACCCATGTCGGCGATCATGGCAATGATCTCCTCTACCTGTTCGGGATCGACGATCCCTTCAGGCAGGTGGTCATTGACCTCGGCATAGGTCAGGAATCCCTGCTCCTTGCCTTTTGAAATGAGTTCTTTCAGGCTGGACTGTTGTGACTTGTCCATTGCGATGCGAGCGGTCATAAAGTACCTGCGGTCAGCGTAACCCCTTATTATACTCGGAGGTGCGCTGATTAGTAGAGGGAAATGTCGTTTCCGACTGATTTCCAATAAAATTAATGGGCGCCAGGCGCCTGTCGGCCCATTGGCAACCAAGATATTGCCGACTGCTTCGATTTAAAGGTGTCTCGTCGCTTATACTTCGCGCCCAGATCGAGGAGACCGTTGTCACATGACCAGCCGCCGTGAACTTGCAAATGCGATCAGAGCCTTGAGCATGGACGCCGTCCAGCAGGCCAATTCGGGGCATCCCGGCGCGCCCATGGGAATGGCAGACATTGCGCAGGTCCTGTGGAACGATTTTCTGCGGCATAACCCGGGGAATCCTCACTGGGTCGACAGAGACCGGTTCGTGCTCTCCAACGGCCATGCATCGATGCTCCTGTATTCACTGCTGCACCTGACCGGATACGACCTGCCGCTCGCGGAACTGAAAAACTTCCGCCAGTTGCACTCCATGACCCCGGGACACCCCGAATACGGGTATGCGCCAGGTATCGAGACCACCACCGGCCCGTTGGGTCAGGGTATTGCCAACGCCGTGGGATTGGCGCTGGCGGAACGCACCCTGGGCGCCCAGTTCAATACCGCCGATCACACCATCGTCGATCACCACACCTGGGTATTTCTGGGTGACGGCTGCCTGATGGAAGGCATCTCGCACGAGGCCTGCTCACTGGCCGGTACCCTGGGTCTGGGCAAACTCATTGCCGTCTATGATGACAATGGCATATCCATAGACGGCGAAGTCGAAGGTTGGTTCACGGACGACACACCCAAGCGCTTCGAGTCCTACGGCTGGCACGTCATCCCGGCGGTCGATGGACATGACAGTGAAGCCATCACGGCGGCCATCGAGTCCGCCAGATCCGAAACCGGCAGACCGACGCTGATCTGTGCACGGACCACCATTGGTTTCGGATCACCAAACAAGGCTGGCAAGGAGAGCAGCCACGGTGCTCCGCTGGGCGGTGATGAGATCAAGCTGGCCAGGGAGCAACTGGGCTGGAAATACGACGCTTTCGAGATTCCTGAGGAGATCTACGCTGGCTGGAATGCGCGTGAAAAGGGCGCATCGCGTGAAGCTGAGTGGAACTCCATGTTCGAAGCCTATGCCAGTGCCAACCCCGAGCTTGCCAGCGAATTCAGGCGTCGCCTGGCAGGCGAACTGCCGGAAAACTGGCAGGCGGATGCGCAGGGCTTCATCCAGTCAGTGGCCGCCAAGGGCGATACGATTGCGTCGCGCAAGGCATCGCAGAATGCACTGAACGGTTTCGGGCCTCACTTGCCCGAGCTGTTGGGCGGATCGGCGGATCTGGCGGGCTCGAACCTGACGATCTGGAGTGGCTCGAAGGTGGTGCACGATGACCCGGCGGGTAACTACATCAACTACGGTGTTCGCGAATTCGCCATGACGGCCATGAGTAATGGTATCTGCCTGCATGGCGGTTTCAGGCCATACACCGCTACGTTCCTGATGTTCTCCGAGTACGGTCGCAATGCCCTGCGCATGTGCGCACTGATGAAGTTGCCGAACATTTTTGTCTTCACTCACGATTCCGTCGGCCTGGGCGAGGATGGGCCCACGCACCAGCCCGTCGAGCAGACGGCGACGCTGCGATTGATGCCCGGTATGTCCGTGTGGAGGCCCTGTGATGCGGTTGAATCGGCTGTTGCCTGGAAGCTGGCCATCGAACACAAGGATGGCCCGTCGTGCCTGATCTTCAGTCGTCAGGCTCTGGCGCACCAGCCGCGAAGCGGCGAACAGATGGACGGCATAGCCCGCGGCGGGTATATCCTGTACGAACCTGCAGATACGCCGGCAGCGCTGATCATCGCCACCGGCTCCGAGGTCGGTATGGCCATGGAGGCAGCCGCTGCGCTGACCGACAGTGGCACTGCCGTTCGTGTGGTCTCGATGCCCAGCACAGACCGGTTTGACGCCCAGGACCAGCAGTACCGGGACTCCGTATTGCCACCAGGCTTAAAGGCGCGGATGGCCGTGGAGGCGGGAATCCCCGACCTGTGGCGTAAATATGTAGGACTCGAGGGCGATGTCATGGGAATATCGACATTCGGCGAATCGGGGCCTGCTGGAGAGGTCTTCAGACATTTCGGGCTGACCGCCGAGGCACTGGCGAAGCGTGTGCAGGCGCTGGTCGGGGTGCATGACTGACAGCTGTACGGCTATAGTGTGCAATGTGTTGCAACGAGACCTGGAGTTACCACCTGCTCACAGGTCTTGCCAGAAAAACCATCTGAATTGAATATGAAATCGGGGATATCGAAATGACAGTCAGGATTGCAATCAACGGATACGGCAGAATCGGGCGCAACGTCCTTCGCGCGCTACACGAGCTTGGTCGAAGCGGCGAGTTTGATGTCGTGGCCATCAATGACCTGGGTGATGCTGAAACCAATGCGCACCTGACGCAATACGACACGGCTCACGGGAAATTCCCTGGTGAAGTCTCGGTTGAGGGCAACGATCTGGTCGTCAATGGGGACAAGATGAAAGTGTTCGCCGAACGCGATCCGACAAAGTTGCCCTGGGGTGAACTGGACATAGATGTAGTACTGGAATGTACCGGCCTGTTCACCAACCGCGAGAAGGCAGGCATGCACCTGACCGCCGGTGCCAAGAAGGTGGTCATCTCCACGGCAGGCGGGCCGGATGTCGACGCCACCATAGTCTTTGGCGTCAATGAGGGCGTTCTCAAGGCGTCTGACCAGATAATCTCCAATGCCTCGTGCACGACGAATTGCCTGGCACCGATGGCCAAAGCCCTGAATGACTCAGTCGGTATCGTGCATGGGTTGATGACCACGATCCACGCCTATACCAACGACCAGGTGCTCACCGATGTGTATCACAAGGACCTGCGTCGGGCTCGCTCGGCAACCATGTCCATGATCCCGACTACCACCGGTGCGGCCAAGGCCGTGGGCCTGGTATTACCGGAATTGAATGGCAAGCTCGATGGCTTTGCCATGCGTGTGCCCACCATCAATGTCTCGATCGTCGACCTGACCTTCACCGCGAGTCGGGATACCACTGTCGAGGAGATAAACAGCATCATGCAGAAGGCAGCAGACGGCAAGATTCTGGCATTCAACGACAAGCCGCTGGTGTCTATCGATTTCAACCACACATCCACATCGTCCAATTTCGATGCCGGCATGACACGCGTCATGAGTGGCAACCTGGTCAAGGCATGCAGCTGGTATGACAACGAGTGGGGCTTTTCCTGCCGCATGCTGGACACCACACTGGCTGCCATGAACGCCCAATGATGAAGTTGCTCAAGGAGTTGCCGCTGGCAGGTCAGCGGGTCCTCATACGCCAGGACCTGAACGTACCACTCAAAGACGGGGCGATCACGTCGGACAAGCGTATTCGGGCATCGGTTCCAACCTTGCAGTATGCCATCGAGGCTGGTGCGCGTGTACTGGTGATGTCACACCTGGGCCGGCCAACAGAAGGTCAGCCGGATGATGCATCGTCTCTGGCACCCGTTGCCACGCGCCTGAGTGAGCTGCTCGGCCAGCCGGTACGGCTGGTGACCGACTACCTGGACTGCGAGCCCTATGTGGCCGAGGGTGAGGTGGTGCTGCTGGAGAACGTGCGCTTCAATACAGGTGAGAAATCGGACGATGAAAATCTGGGCAAGTGGTATGCATCGCTGTGTGATGTGTATGCCATGGATGCCTTTGGCACGGCTCATAGGGCCCAGGCCTCTACTCACAGCGTGGGCCTGCATGCACCGGTAGCCTGCGCCGGTCCCTTGCTGGCGGCTGAACTCGATGCCCTGAATGCGGCGCTGGACAATCCCCGACGGCCGCTGGTGGCCATCGTGGGCGGCTCCAAGGTATCGACCAAGCTGCAGGTACTGGCCTCGCTGACCGACAAGGTCGACCAGTTGATCGTCGGTGGTGGCATAGCCAACACGTTCATTGCTGCGGCCGGTCATGAGGTCGGCAAGTCGTTGTACGAACCTGATCTGGTGAGTGATGCGGCAGCCCTGATGCGTCGTGCGGAGGCTCGTGGTGCAGCCATACCGGTGCCGGTGGACGTGGTCTGCGCACCGGAGCTTGCCGATGATGTACCTGTCAGCACGAAAGCCACCGGTGATGTCCAGGGCGAGGACCTGATCCTCGACATTGGCCCTGAAACTGCTTCCTCTTATGCCGCTATCCTGCGCAAGGCCGGCACCATCGTCTGGAACGGTCCAGTTGGCGTATTCGAGATTGACGCCTTTGGCAACGGAACCCGGGTGATCGCAGAGGCGGTGGCAGCGTCAGATGCGTTTTCGATAGCAGGTGGTGGTGATACATTGGCAGCGGTTGACAAGTACGGTATAGAGGATCAGGTGTCCTACATCTCGACCGGTGGTGGCGCTTTTCTTGAATTCATTGAAGGCAAGACACTACCCGCGGTTGCCATGCTGAATTCGCGCAGTGCATGAACGGGCGCTGATCACCGGACATCGATGCATGGTCATTTGATAAGCACAACACAGGATGGACGTTATGACTGATACGGTTTCATTGTTGGGGGACGAAGCGGAGTATCTTCTTGATCACACCTGCAAGGGATTGCCAAGAGACATGTTTCAGTTGCCGGGTCCGGACTTTGTCAGCCGGGTCATTGGTGTCAGTGACCGGGGTCCGGGTACCATGCGAGCCATGCAGCAACTGTTCAATGCCGGGCGCCTGGCCGGAACCGGATACATGTCCATGCTGCCGGTGGACCAGGGCGTCGAGCACTCTGCCGGTGCGTCCTTCGCCCCTAATCCCATCTACTTCGATCCAGCCAATATAGTCGAACTTGCCATTGAAGGCGGATGCAATTGCGTTGCATCCACGCTGGGCGTACTCGGTTCAGTGTCGCGTCGCTATGCCCATCGCATACCCTTCATGGTGAAGCTCAATCACAACGAGACACTCACCCTGCCGCCAATTTACGAACAGACACTGTTCGCTCAGGTGGAGCAGGCCTTTGATCTCGGCGCATTGGCGGTGGGTGCCACCATCTATTACGGCTCGGCGGATTCGCGCCGACAGATCCAGGAAATATCCGATGCGTTTCATCGGGCTCATGAACTGGGTATGGTTGCGGTCCTGTGGGCCTACCTGCGAAACCCCGATTTCAAGAAAGACGGGGTGGACTACCACGTCGCGGCTGACCTGACGGGTCAAGCCAATCATCTGGCGGCGACCATCCAGGCCGATATCGTCAAGCAGAAACAGGCCGAAAACAATGGCGGCTACACCGCCATCGGTTTCGGCAATACGCACCCCAAGGTGTACTCGGACCTCACCACTGACCACCCTGTGGACCTGGTTCGCTATCAGGTCGCCAACTGCTATATGGGTCGTGCCGGTCTGATCAATTCCGGAGGGGGGTCGGGTGAACACGACCTGGCTCAGGCAGTGCGCACTGCGGTGATCAACAAACGCGCAGGTGGCATGGGCCTGATCTCCGGCCGCAAGGCGTTTCAGAAGGACATGAAGGATGGTGTCGCCCTCCTGCATGCCATCCAGGACGCCTACCTCGATGAACGTATCACGATAGCCTGACGCATCCGTCAGGCTGTCGTTGTCGTATCGACGCGGCTGTCACGCCGGGGTGCCTTGTGCGCACCGTCCACGCCAATCGACTCCACGTCAACTGGTCAGTCTGCTGACGGCTTCGCGGTAACGGGCCAACGTGCCGTCGATGATGTCCTGCGGCAGTGACGGGCCTGGCGGTTGCTTGTCCCAGTCCAGGGTCTCCAGCCAGTCCCGCACGTACTGCTTGTCATAGCTCGGCGGACTGGTACCGGGTTGCCAGGTGTCAGCTTCCCAGAATCTGGACGAATCCGGCGTGAGTATTTCATCCATCAGCACCAGATTACCCTGCGCATCCTGGCCGAACTCGAACTTGGTGTCGGCGATGATGATTCCGCGCTCCAGCGCATAGGCGGCCGCGTCCCGATACAGAGCCAGGCTTACGCGGCGAATGTCGCTGGCCAGTTCATCGCCAATGGCGGCCGCCATGGCTGCATAGTTGATGTTCTCGTCGTGATCTCCCAGATCAGCCTTGGTGGCCGGTGTAAACAGTATCTCGGGCAGTTTGTCCGCCTGCTGTAAGCCCGCTGGCAAGGCATGGCCGCAGACGGCGCCGCTGCGCTGGTAGTCCTTCCAACCCGTTCCGATCAGGTAGCCACGGACTACGGCTTCCACAGGTATCGCCCTGAGCCGTTTGACGATCATGCAGCGGCCTTCAGCCTGGGCGCGTTCGCCAGGATCGGGTAACAGGGTTTCCAGCGGCATGCTGACCAGGTGGTTGGGGATCAGGGCGCGCACCCGGTTGAACCAGAACAGGGACAGTTGCGTCAACAGCTTGCCTTTGCCGGGAATCACGTCCGGCAGGATCACGTCGAAAGCGGACACACGGTCGGTGGCTATGATCAGCCAGTGGGCATCATCGATGACATAGATATCGCGAACCTTGCCCCGATAGTGCAGCGTCAGTGACTGGATGGTACTGGTGTGCAGGCCGTCTTCAGCCACCGTTGTGGAGTTCATGCGATTGAACGATTCGCCAGAGCTTTGTGAGAGGCTCCAGTATACTGCGCGCCTTGCAGGGGTTTGTGCACCGGATGACGGAAAGTGACGATGAGTGATGTGAAGGTGGGTGTGGTAATGGGCAGCGACAGCGACTGGCCGGTCATGCGCCAGACGGTCGAGCTACTGGAGCGCTTTGCCGTGCCGCACGAAAAAGCCGTGTTGTCCGCACACCGTATGCCGGACCAGATGTTCGACTACGCGGACAAGGCACTCGAGCGTGGATTGTCCTGCATCATCGCAGGTGCTGGCGGTGCCGCGCACCTGCCTGGCATGCTGGCGGCCAAGACGACCATTCCGGTGCTGGGAGTGCCCATCCCCAGCCGTTATCTCAGCGGACAGGATTCGTTGTATTCCATCGTCCAGATGCCCAGGGGAATACCCGTGGCCACATTTGCCATCGGGGAGGCGGGGGCGGCCAATGCAGCCCTGTTTGCCATAGCCCTGCTGGCTCTCCATGATACGGAGCTGGGCAGGCTGCTGACCCTGTATCGCCAGGAACAGCAGGCGCATGCCCTGGCCATGCAATTACCGCCAGGGGCAGCAACATGAAGACGCCCTCCAGCAGTGACGTGCAAACGGTACGGGCCTTGTTGCCGGGCGCCTCGGTCGGCGTCATCGGTGGTGGACAGCTGGGCCGCTACCTGGTGCTGGAAGCCAGGCGGCTGGGCTATGTGACCTGGGTCCTGGACCCTGATGCCCAGGCTCCTGCCATGCAGCTGGCAGAGCATGCACTGGTCGCCGCGTATGACGATGCCGAGGCACTGGCAGCGCTGGCCGAGGCTTGTGATGCGGTCACCATCGAGTTCGAAAACGTGCCGGCGAGAAGTCTTGCACTACTGGCGGATCGAACGCGAGTGGCACCGTCGGCGGAGGTCGTGCGTGTGGCCCAGGATCGCGATCTGGAGAAGCGCAGCGCTGAAGCACAGGGTCTGCGGCCAGTGCCCTACGCCACGGTCGAGTGTGCCGACGATGTCGCAGCAGCTGTGGCCGCAGTGGGTCTGCCGGCCATTCTGAAAACCTCGAGGCTCGGCTATGATGGCAAGGGCCAGATCGTCTGCGACAGTGAAAATGCGGTGTTCGAAGCCCTGCTCGTCCTGCAGGATGCCGCCTGTGTGCTGGAGCGACACATCACGCTGGCGGCCGAGATCTCCGTGGTGCTGGCGCGTGGATTTTCCGGCGAGATAGCCGTATTTCCCATTTCCCGAAACGTGCATGTCAACGGCATCCTCTCGACATCGACCGTGCCGGCAGACGTATCGGCCGGGATCCTGGCCAGTGCCGAGTCACAGGCCATCAGGCTCGCCGAGGGTCTGGATTACCACGGTGTGCTGGCCGTGGAATTTTTCATCGATGAACGCGGGCAGGTGTATTTCAACGAGATGGCGCCACGACCACACAACAGTGGCCATTACACACTCGATGCCACCGTCTGTTCCCAGTTTGAAATGCAGTTACGTGCCTTGTGTGCCTTGCCACTGGGCAGTACCACGCTGCTGTCCCCCGTGTGCATGATCAACCTCCTGGGGGATGTATGGAGTTCCGGGACGCCGGACTGGCATCGTGTATTCGAGCAGGCGGGAGCTCACCTGCATCTGTACGGTAAACACGTCGCGCGACCAGGACGCAAGATGGGGCATATAAACTGTCTGGCAGACAGTGCAGATAGCGCGACTGCCATGGCAGTGCAATGTCTGTCCTTGCTGGAGCGTTGACCCGGGCGCTGCACGGCCGGTGATTGGACAGGTGGTTGGCGGAAATCTTGCACAGCGTGGGTAATGATCCGTGCCCGCTGCACGCAAGGACCCCCGTCGTTGATGAAAAAAGCCATCCTGCACATCGGTACTGAAAAGACCGGCACGACCTCCATCCAGAAGTTTCTGTTCCAGAATCGCAGCAGATTGCTGCTCAGCGGAAACCTGTTCCCGGCCACAGCCGGCTTCATCAGTAATCAGCGACTGGTGGTCTACGGCAAGAACGCACCAGAAGCCGACCTGGCCGGCCCGTCGCTGGATGTCGACGATCCGGTTGCGCTGGCTCAGTGGAAGGAGCAATTCGTCCAGGAGCATTGTGCTGAGATCATGGCGTTTCATCAGCGACAGGCTGCGGATTCCACCGTCATCTACTCATCCGAACACCTGCAATCACGACTGACCTCGGTCGACGAAATCAAGCGTATTGCGCGATTGTTGCGACCCATGTTCGATGACCTGCGCATCGTGGTGTACCTGCGCAGACAGGACAAGTACGCGCTCAGTGCGCATAGCACCTCGGTACGTGGGGGCGATGTAAAGGACTTTGCGTTCGAGGCCATCGATGCGGCAGGCCCTTATTACAACTACCGGAAGCTGCTGGAAAACTGGAGCGAGGTGTTTGGCGAGGAGGCGCTGACAGTGCATATATTCGAACGGAGTCGCCTGTGCGGTGGTGATGTCGTGTCGGATTTCTGCCGGATTGCCGGCATCGACAATGACTCACCGGGGCTGGAGATGCCGGAACCGGAGAATGAAGCGCTGTCACAGACTGCGCTGGCCATACTCAGGCGATTCAATTCACTGGCAGCGAATGATCCTCGGCTCAATGGTCTGGGCAAGCAGCAATTGCGCCCGTTTCTGATTGAAAGGGTGCAGGCGATTGACGATGAGTGGGGCAGGATGCTGCCTGGTCGCGCGCAGGCCATCAGCTTTCATGAGCATTTTGCAGCGGACAACCAGTGGATTGCCGATCACTGGCTGGAGGGTCAGGGCTTCGATCAGTCGTTTTCGGAGTACCCGGAACAGGCAATCGAGATCCCGCAACTCGAGGGTATCGATGAGCGGCTGGATGAGCTGATCGGTTCGTTTTCGAGCTGGCGTCATGGTGTGGCCGGTCGGATGGGTCAGGCTGTCAAGCAGCATCTTGGAAAAACCGGATAACGCAGTTTTCGCCTTATTTGCCTGAGCTGTGAACTGATTCATGGCGATGGTATGAAACTCGCAAGTCTGGTCGCAAAGACACTACCCAAGTCAATCGAGCTTGCTCACTTTTCGCAGAACTGAAAAAACATGAGCCTTACCCAACGATCCACCCGCTCAAGCGATCATTCGTCGAGCTTTGTTCCCACTGCAGTCGAATCGCTGACCATTCAAAGCACAGCCCTGTCGTCGATTGCCTCACGCCTGGGGGCGGAGTTCGACGATGCGGTACGTCTGATTCTCGGGTGCAAGGGCAGGGTGATCGTCTCCGGCATGGGTAAATCGGGGATCGTCGGCAAGAAGATCGCGGCCACCTTCGCATCCACAGGAACGCCGAGTTTCTATGTGCATCCCGGAGAGGCCATTCATGGTGATCTGGGCATGATCACGGCAGATGATCTGATCGTGATGATCTCCTACAGTGGAGAAACCGAAGAAGTGGTCAAACTGATGCCCTCGCTGGAGTATTTCGGCAACAAGATCATTGCCATGGTGGGCGCTGACAATACAACCGTGGGACGCCAGGCCGACGTCACGCTGCGCGTGGATATCGAACGCGAGGTCTGCCCTAACAATCTGGCGCCCACCACGTCTGCACTGGCTATCATGGCCTTGGGCGATGCGCTGGCAGTCTGCCTGATACGCGCGCGTGATTTCAAGCCCTCCGATTTTGCCCAGTTTCATCCCGGCGGTATGCTGGGCCGGCGCCTGCTCTCGCGAGTTGCCGATACCATGATCACGGAAAACCTTCCCCTGATCGGGCCTGAAGAGACGGTGCGAGACGCCATTTTCTGCATGACATCCGGCAGGCTGGGTCTGGCCATCATCGTCGAGGGCGATCGCCTTCTCGGCATCCTGACCGATGGTGACCTGCGGCGTGCCCTGATCATGGATCCCACCATGCTGGACAAGCGTGTTCGGGATTTCATGACACCGGTACCGGTCACCATCGCCGCAGATGCCATGGTCAGTGATGCCGAGATCCTGATGCGAAAGTACAAGATTCGCGCGCTGATAGTGACCGGCGTCCGGGAAGGTGAGGAAGACCAGGTATGCGGTTTGCTTGAGATCTTTGCAAACCACCAGAAATGACTCAGGGCAATCATCAACTCAATGTACAGCTTCCCGCTCGTTCGTCTTGCACCGCTATGCTTTGCCATGGTACTGGGTGCCTGCAGCAGTAATCCTCAGCGCAATGAGGGTCAGTTGCCGGGTTCGCAATTGGCGGTTAACGTGTCGCCCAATGCTGCGCTGGTCACGGCGGAAGCAGGTTCGACGGTGGAGTTGCCCGCAGGCAACTCCCTGGACGTGACACGTGTACAGGTGCTGGATGAGTACCAGGCTGCCAGTGGACGCAGGTGTCGCCGGGTGCAGTTACCCCGTGCAAGTGATTCCATACGAATCATGTGCGAACGCAGCAACGGTCAGTGGACATTTACGAGAGCACTGATCAGCACCGGCATGAATGAACGGATACACGGCCGAAGCGCTGCCATGAGCGTCGTCGATGATCACGACAAGGTGCTGGTACCCGATGAGACTTTGCTGCTGCCCCCAGACGAAAGCCAGGAGCAAATCGCCACATCAGCGCCGCCTGTCCAGTTGCGCCTGGGCGAAGGCGAGACCTTGTGGCGTTTTGCCGGACGCACGACGGGAAATCCGGAAAACTGGAAACGCATTGCCGAATTCAATGGCATCGGGGATGTAGCCACCATGCACAGTGGCGCGCTGTTGAAAATACCGGCAGACCTGTATTCCGGCATGCACTGACATGTCCATGCTGGCATCACTGACTGCCGCACGCGAACCCGGGCAAGGCATTACACCTCGCAGGATCCTGCTTGCCTGGTCGACCCAGGTGCGTGTCATCAATGCACTGGTCCTGCGTGAAACCAAGACCCGTTACGGTAACTACAAGATCGGGTTTCTGTGGGCGCTGATCGAACCGCTGGTGGGCGTCAGCGTGTTCGTGGCAATCTTTGCCAATCTGCGCAATGATAGTCCAGGTGGCATGCCACTGGTACCTTTCATGCTGGTGGGCTTCATCTGCTACGGACTGTTCCGTGACCCCTGGAGCTGTATGCAGGGTGCGATCAGCAACAGCCGCAACCTGCTGACCTTTCCGCAGGTAACCACCTTCGATGTGATCCTGGCGCGTGGAATTCTGGAGGTGCTGGTGACCTTCTTCGTACTGGGTTTTCTGTTGTACATGGCGTATCTCGCCGGATTCGAAGTGCGCTGCGAAAGGCCGCTGGGCGTGCTCCTCGTATGCTTACTGTTGTGCATTCTCGGGCTGGGTATGGGGTTTCTGTTCGCCAGTCTGGAACCCCTGATTCCGTCCATCAAGCAATTTGGCACGCAAGTACTCGGGCGTCCGCTGTATTTCGGTTCCGGGCTCTTTTTCAGTGCCGACAGCCTGCCTGCACCGATACGTGAGTACCTGCTGTACAACCCGGTGCTGCACATGATCGAACTGGTGCGTGGTGAGTTCTTTCACGAATTCGAGACCGCCTACGGGAGTTGGTTCTACGCCAGCATGTGGTCGTTTACCACATTGGCAGTCGGTCTGTTGACGCATCAGGCCGTCCACAAACGCGCCATCGTCAAGAAATGATCAGGCTGCGAAACGTCTGCAAGCGCTACCGGACCCAAGCGGGCTACCGTGTCGTGCTCGATGATGTGAATCTGGAGTTCCCGGTTGGCAAGAGTGTGGGCATACTGGGACTCAACGGCGCCGGCAAGTCCACCCTGATTCGCATCATTGGCGATGCGGAACCGCCGGATTCCGGGCAGGTCCTGTGTGACCAGCGCGTATCCTGGCCGTTGGGTTATGCAGGTGGCTTCCAGGGCAATCTCACGGCCCGAGAAAATGCCCGATTCGTGGCTCGAATCTACGGCGAGAGCACGCGCTATGTGGAGGAATTCACCCGCGAGTTCTCGGAACTGGGTGAGTATTTCGATGAACCGCTGAAAAGCTACTCGGCGGGTATGCAGGGTCGCTTTGCCTTCTCCGTCAGTCTGGCCTGCAATTTCGAGTATTACCTGGTGGATGAAGCACTTGAGACTGGCGATGCCCGGTATCGGGAAAAATTCCGCATGGCCTTCGAGGAACGCCGTGCCAATGCGTCGGTGATTCTCGTCTCGCACAACGAACAGACCATCAGACGCAACTGCGATATGGCCGCAATCCTGCATGAAGGCAGTCTCGTGTTGTACGAAGACCTCAAAGAGGCTTTGCACGAATACAACATCCTGCAGAACCAGCCGCGCTGATTATCGACAACGTTCACAGCATCGATGAAGTCCATTCTGAAAACACTGGCGACGGTGGTAGGTGTACCTACCCTGGTCGCCGCCATCTACTTTGGCCTCATCGCCTCGGACATGTATGTCTCTGAGGCCAAGGTGGCTGTACGTTCCGCCAAAAGTGGCCTGAGCAGTAATGGCCTGACTGCACTGCTGGCCTCTCCGGTTTTATCCTCTGGTGGTCAGGACTCTCTGGTGGTCATGGATTACTCGAGCTCACTGGACATCGTCGAGGCACTGCGCGAACGAGTGGATTTCGTGGGTCACTACAGCAATCCGGATATCGACTGGCTGTCACGTCTGCAAGCCGATGCCACGCAGGAGGAGGTGCTCGAATATTTTCGGGAGCGTGTCAATATCAAGCGCGACATGGTCAGTGATGTGTTGACCGTCCAGGTGCGGGCGTTTACCCCGCAGATGGCGCAGGAGATAGCGTCCCTGATCATCGAGCTCAATGAGCAACTGGTCAACGAACTGTCCAGCCGGATGGAGCAGGATGCGATTGCCTCGGCACGTCAGGAAGTGGATCGGGCGGTAGCCAACCTGCGCCAGACAGCACAGGACATCAACAGCTTTCAGACGGCCAATGACTCAGTAAGCCCCAGGGACGAGTCACTGGCCCTGTTCGGTCGGGTTACCGCCATCGAGTCTCGCCTGAGCGAAACCCAGGCAACCCTGTCCGAAACGATGGCCTATATGCGCGAGGATTCGGCAGATGTCGTCGTGCTGAAAAACCGTATCAAGGCACTGGAACGCCAGCTCAATCTGGAGAAAGGCCGGGTGACAGGTACAGGTGACAAGGACCTCGGCTCTCTGGTCGAGAACTTCCAGCCGCTATTGCTGGAGCAGGAAATTGCGCAACAGGGATATGCCGCTTCGCTGGCCTCGTTCGAGGCAGCACGCATGGACGCCCAGCGCAAGAAACAGTACCTGATCACCTTCGTCGAACCGAATCTGCCGGATGCGGCCAGTGAGCCGCGTCGGCTTATCAAGACCATTACCGTGATGGTCTACTCCTTTCTTGCCTACCTCATTTTCGGACTGCTGTGGTCTGCGCTGAAGGACCACATGGGCCACTAGCCTGACTCGGGCCGCGGCACTTACGTCCCTCCGGCACTCTAATTGCTCAGCTATTTTCACGTTCGCTCTGTGAACTTTCAGGACATGCTTTCTGTGCACACCACGTGTTATCGATTTCTCGAAGGACTGCATACGGTCGGGCCGCGCTCGGTCGGATCACGCTCGGTCGGACCACGTACGGTCGGACCACGTACGGTCGGACCACGCTCGGTCGGACCACGCTCGGTCGGTTTATTCCTGACGCTTTGCCTGTCAGTGATCCTGTTTACGGGGGCTATGCCTGCTCACGGGCAGTCGCTGCAGGGGGCTGATCTGAACAATCTGGTTGATGAAGCGGCCACCGCTGACCTCCTGCAGCAAAGCGGTAGAGAGCCGCAAGTGGGTAACCGGGCAGTTACAAGCGCAGGTAATCCTCGTCCGTTCGGTGCAAACCTCTTTGATGGTGGATTCAGCAATGATCGTGAAGACGGACTGAACCCGGGTTACATCATCCAGCCGGGTGATCAGGTTGCGGTGCGCGTCTGGGGAGCCATCGAGTTCAACGAATCACTGACGGTGGATGCCAGGGGTAATATCTTCATCCCCAAGGTCGGGCCAGTTCTGGTTGGCGGGGTGCCGAACAGGGACCTCAACAAGCGCGTGACTCGTTCAGTCCGCTCCGTATTTACCGACAATGTCCGGGTGTACACCAGTCTGAATGGTTCGCAACCCGTGGCGGTCTTTGTCACCGGCTACGTGGCACAGCCTGGTCGATTCAGTGGGATACCGTCCAATTCTGCCTTGCATTTCATTGACCGGGCAGGTGGTATCGATGAGGCTCGTGGCAGCTACCGCAACATTTCGGTGATGCGAGACGGCAAAGCTCTGGCGCACATCGATCTCTACGATTTTCTGTTGAGCGGCATCCTGCCTGTACTGCAGTTCCAGGACGGCGACACCATCGTGGTGGGCGTGCGCAACAGCGCAGTCGAGGTGACCGGTGATGTTGGCAATGTCGCCACGTTCGAGCTTGCACAGAGTACGGCCTCCGGTGCTGAGCTCATTCAACAGGCCTTGCTCAAGCCGGGTGTTTCCTACGCAGCGGTCTCGGGAATTCGAAAAGGAAAACCGTTCTCGATCTATCTGCCGGTTGCAGAGTTCGAGGACTTCAGGCTACAGGATGGCGACCTGGTCAACTTCAGTGCAGACCAGCACGATACGGTCATCGTCGTCGAAGTGGAAGGTTCGCACCTTGGTCCCTCGCGCTATGCAGTACCGCGAGATACCCGCTTGCAGGAAGTACTGGACTATATCGAAGTGGATCCGGTACTCGCCGATGTCGGTGCATTGTCACTGCGTCGACAGTCCGTTGCACTACGCCAGAAACAGTCGCTGGAAGAGAGTCTGCGGCGTCTGGAGTCACGCTATCTGACCGCCTCGTCGCAGACAGATGCGGAGGCTCGTATCCGCTCGCAGGAAGCACAACTCGTCTCGCAGTTTGTACAGCGGGCTCGTGAAGTGGAACCCTCTGGCCGGCTGGTAGTGGCCAGTGGCGGACAGGTTGCGGATATCCTGCTGCAGCAGGGCGATACGATATCCATACCCCGGCGCAGCGATTCGGTGCTGCTCAGTGGTGAAGTGTTCGTTACGCAAGCCATGCTGTATAGCCAGGGCAGGCGCGCCAGGGATTACATCGAGATGGCAGGTGGTTTCACTCAGCAGGCGCTCAAGGATCGGCTAGTGGTGGTGCATGCCAATGGACAGGTCACCACGGATCGAAATCCGCGTATACGACCCGGTGACGAGATAATCGTCATGCCCAGGGTGCCGACCAAGAACCTGCAACTGGCATCCATTCTGGCAGACATCCTCTACAAGGTTGCCATTGCCACCTCTGTAGCGCTGAAGATCTGACAGGACACGATACTTATGGCCACTGATGTTCAGACAGGCGAAGACGGCTGGTTGTTTCTGACCGGGGGTCAGCACCGTGTCATCGATTTATACCGCGCCGAATCCGCATTCACATCTGCCATGGCAACTGGCTGGGTGGAACTGCTTCGTGAACGGGCGGACCGTCTCAATGCGCTGGGGATCGAATACATTCACCTGGCTGCGCCGGACAAGCTGACTCTGCTGAATCGCCACTACAGCGAAGCGCTGGAAAATCCAGATGGCAGTCCAATCAGGCAGCTGGTGTCCTCTTACGAGGCACAGTTACCCAATCTGCTTAATGTCGTTCCCTATCTATCCGAGGGAATAGACAAGTACCCGGTTTTCTGGAAAACGGATAATCACTGGACAGCCTGGGGATGCTTCATGGCTTACCAGCTGGTATGCAGTCGCCTGAAGATTCCTACCAACACCGAGATCCTGAATTACCCTTACTCTGAACGCGAAGCGGTCCTGCAACTGGGCCGTTTCGATCACGACAGGCAGCCCGAAACCGTGCGTACCTATCAGCTGAACCGGTATTCACGACGGGTGTATGCCAATCAGCTCGTGCGTTTTCGCGAGAATATGGACCTGGACCGTCTGGCACCGCTTATCGTCGACGAGGCGTTGCCGAAACCGGATGGGGAACAGGCAGCTGAGGCAAAGCGCGCCGCAACGCGGCTGGAGTTGGAGCAACTGGCTGGCTCACTCGCAGGTGAACATGGCTCGCACGTGATCTTCCGCAATGATTCAGCCAACTCAACAGACAAGCGCGTAGTGGTGTTTGGTGATTCGTTTGCCGACTACAGGTCGCAATTACTGACCGGTATGCTGGCAGAGACTGTCCGTGAAGTGCATTTCATCTGGAGTCATGAGCTGGATCACGAGTATATACGACAAGTACGACCGGATATCGTCATCAGTGAAGCGGCCGAAGCCAGTATGACGACTGTGCCTGTTGATCAGGGTAATGTGCATCTGTGGGCTGAGAGTCAGTTGTTTACTCTTCAGGCAGCAGTGGAGCAGGCAACCGAATTGCTGGTCGAGCTGTCGACGCCAAGCGTACCGGGCATACGCATTCGCCGCACAGACCTGCTGGCTGCTGAAACCTACCAGCTCGAGGCGCCGGTCGTTGTTCAGGAGGGCTGTGATGCTGCTCACCAGGAACTTGCCATGTGCAGCAATCCGGTTTCGCTGGTGGATCTGGACCAGTCACGCCTGTACTTCAGTGGTGAGCGTTGCCTGCTGCGTGCCGCCAACGGGCAAAAAGTCCTGGAATATGCCGTGGATGAACGGCGTGAGGCCCGCTTATGGCATGAGGACTTCGTATCACTGCCCGGCAGGAGCTTTCTGTTGGCGCCGACACCAGGAGCGCATTGTTACTACCACTGGATGCTGGACATACTGCCCAAGCTGGGTTTGCTGGAGCGACAGGGCGTGGACCTGGATTCCATCGATCATTTTCTGGTTCGCCAGATAACCGGTCAGTTCCAGCTGGAAACCCTGCAACGTCTCGGAATCGATGAATCGAGAATCGTGCAGACCATCGACCGTCAGTACCTGAGATGCGAGAACCTGCTCCATGTGGACATGAATAATGGCATCAATCTGAAAATGAATCGCTTCGTACCACTGTGGTTGAAGCAGATGTTTCTGCCCGGGCAGGCGAATGAAACATCCATACCCCTGGACATTCCTGACTCTGCACCGTTGCGCCTGTATATCGGCAGGCCAGAAGGTGTGCGTCGCGGCATAGTCAATGAAGCACAGATCAAACCCATCGTCGAGGCGGCCGGTTTCACCATGGTAGTCATGGAAGGCATGAGTGTTGCTCAACAGGCATCCCTGTTATCACGTGCCGATGCGCTGATGGCACCACATGGCGGTGCACTGACCAACATGGTGTTCTGCAAGCCTGGCATACCGGTGATCGAGTTGCTCAGTCGACATGTGTATCCGTATTACTATGGATTAGCCGAGCTGTGTGGTCACCGCTATCACGCTATCCTGCAGGATCCGGAAGCCGACTTCGGTCGGCTGGTCAATCATCGTATTGCCCAGGCCTACGCTGATGCCAACCTGCAATGGCAAACCCAGAACGAATCCTTCAGTGTGGATATCGAGGCTGTCGAGGCCATGATGTCGAAGCTTCCTGCGCTTCTCTGAATCGCTGTTGAGCCAGACCTGCACGGTACACTTGCTGGCCGTGATTTTGCATTACCCAGATTAATGGAAACCAGCCGGCGGAACTCCTGACAGATTCGTCGCGCACGACAAAGTGAACCGTTTCATGAGATCAATGCGTCTAGCAGCTCTTTGGCCCTTCAGGGGACTTGGAAAGATTGCACGAGTGTGGACAAAGGGGACGCCGTCGGGAAGGCGCATTGCCAAACTGGGTGCGCGTTATCGACGTCGCAGCAAGCAGTTTCTAGTGCGCAAATTCGACCTTGAAGCCGTCATGCAGCTGCCGGTTGCGGTGAGTCATGGCGGTGATCCGGACAGAGTTGCAGTGACATCGTACTGCAGCGAGAGTCCCGCTCAGGCGGCGCCAGCCAGTCCTGCTCAGCTGGCGCCAGCCAGTCCTGCTCAGGAGGCACCAGCCAGCCCTGTTCAGGAGGCGCCAGCCAGTCCTGCTCAGCTGGCCCCCTCGGTCATGCCGGCGAGCAGTGTTCTGCATAGCATCAAGTATTTTGCCAATGCCGGTCCGGATTTCGAACAATCCAGTGGCTTCGATTCGCGCGATCTTTCACTACGGGTTCGCGCCATTGCCTTCTACCTTCCACAGTTTCATGCATTTGCAGAGAACGACGAGTGGTGGGGAAACGGCTTTTCCGAATGGCGCAACGTGGGACGGGGCACACCACGCTTCGACGGTCACTATCAGCCGCGAATTCCACGAGACCTTGGTTACTATGACCTGAATTCGATCGAGACCATACGTGCACAGTCGCTGATGGCGACACGTCACGGTATCGAGGCATTCTGCTTCTACTATTACTGGTTCAACGGTAAACGGCTGATGGATATGCCACTCAACAAGTTTGCCGAAGATGATCAGATCAAGCAGGATTTCTGCATCATGTGGGCCAATGAAAACTGGACGCGTACCTGGGATGGTCACGACAGCGAGGTGCTGATTCAGCAGGATTATCTGCAATCTGATGAAGCGGACTTCATCGCTGACACCTCTCGCTACATGGCCAATCCGCGCTATCTGCAAGTGGATGGCCGTCCACTGTTCATCCTCTACCGGCCAGGGCTTCTGCCACAGCCCAAACAGACCCTGGAACGATGGCGTGGATTGTGGGAGAAGTCATTGGGTGTCAGTCCGCTGATCCTGATGGTGCAGGGGTTCGGTGATCACGATCCCAGAGTATTTGGCCTGGATGGAGCAGTCGAGTTTCCGCCGCACAAACTGGCTGCCGATTTGCCGGACGTCAACGACGAACTGCCGCTGTTCGATCCTTCGTTTGCCGGGCATGTCAGATGTTACGACTCCGTCATCGCGCAGTCTCTCGGCGAACCGGCGCCTGCCTACCCACTGATCAAAACCGTCTCGCCACACTGGGATAATGATGCCCGACGTGAGGGTCGTGGGATGGTGCTTCACGGTTCGACGCCTGCAAAATACGAACACTGGTTGAATGGCGTCATCGATTATTCTCTGGCGAATCCCTTTCATGAGGCATCACTGGTCTTCATCAATGCCTGGAATGAATGGGCAGAAAGCGCCTACCTGGAGCCGGATGTTCACTATGGGCATGCCTACCTGAATGCCACCCAACGTGCCGTGCAGGGACTCAGTGGAATGACTGAACATCGTAACGGCGATGCCAATGCCGGATCCTGCGGGCAGTTGCTGCTGGTAGGGCATGACGCCCATAAGCATGGTGCACAGATGCTGCTGCTTTCGCTGGCCAGCGTGTTTCGCAAGCAGTTCGGTATGCAGGTGAGTGTGCTGCTGAAATCCGGTGGTACCTTGCTCAAGGAATATCAGGACATTGCGCAAACGTATGTCCTGGATGAAATGGGATGGGAGGCGCTGCATGCACTGTTGGCAGAACGGCGCTTCGATGCAGCTATTTGCAATACCAGTGTCACCGGTGATCTGGTGCCGGTACTGAAAGGTGCCGGACTGTCGGTGGTGAGCCTGATTCATGAAATGCCCATGCTCATCGAGGAGTTTAAACTGCAGGATGCGGTCAGAAGTATCGATGAGCAGGCAGATCACGTCGTCTTCCCCTCCCACATCGTACAGCGTGGGTTTGCCCAGTACTCGAAAACGCATGCTGGTGAGCAACATATCCTGCCGCAGGGTACCTACAAACAGATCAGCATGGATGAGTCTGCGCGACAACGTATTCGCGACGAGCTGGGTTTGCAGAGTGGCGACAAGATGATTCTGAATGTCGGTTACGCTGATCTGCGCAAGGGGTTCGATGTATTTCTCAAGACAGCCGAGCAATGGATGCAACGGCGTGATGACGTACATTTTGTCTGGGCAGGCGCTCTGTCGCAGGACATGGAGCGTTGGGTCCAGTCCGATCTCGTACACTCCGACTATGCCGGACGCATTCATCTGATCGGCTTCACCTCCTGCATGTCAGACTACTACTCTGCCTGTGATGTACTGTTCCTCACCTCGCGCGAGGATCCGTACCCTACGGTGGTGCTGGAGGCCATGAACGTGGGCGTGCCCGTGGTGTTGTTCAAAGGTTCTACCGGATTCGATGCCGTCATGCGCGAGCATGGCTATGCAGTGCCGCGCGGTGATGCGCGGGCGCTGGAATTCGCGCTGAGCGATGCGCTGGACAATGATACTGAGGAGGCCAGGCAGGGTCGTATCAGTTTTGTCGAGACCAATTGCCAGCTGGATGACTACTGCTTCAATCTGCTGCAGCTTCTGCACCCCGAGCTGGAAAAAGTCTCAGTGGTGGTGCCCAATTACAACTACGAAAAATACATGCCAGAGCGTTTGTCCACCATTTTCGGCCAGGACATGCCAGTGTTCGAAGTGATCGTGCTGGATGACTGTTCGAGCGATCATAGTCTGAAGGTAATTGAACGATGTGCCGATCTGTGCGGACGCACTATTCGGCTCGTTGCCAACCGCGAGAACAGTGGCAACGTATTCAAACAATGGGAACTGGGCCTGTCGCTGAGCCGCGGGCGCAGAGTCTGGATCGCAGAGGCGGACGATCTGGCAGCTCCATCCTTTTTGTCACGATCGCTGGCCAGCTTCAAAAAGGACACCCGTCTGAGCTTCACCGATTCTGCACAGATTGACGGCAAGGGGCACCACCTGGCAGACAGTTATGATTACTACTACCGGTCAGTGCATCCAGATCTGTTCAACACGTCCTTTGTGCTGGATGGTCGCGAGTTCGTGCGCGAGGCCCTCGCAGTGCGCAATGTCATCCTGAACGTGAGCGCCGTCGTCTGGGATCGGCAGACGCTGGTGAATTCACTGGCCAGTCTGGACGCAGAGATCAAGAGCTTATCCCTGGTGGGCGACTGGCGGCTGTATCTGGCCTGCCTGGATGATACGGACGCATCGATCGCCTACATCAATGAATCTTTGAATATTCATCGCAGGCATGCCACCAGCGTTACCCATGCACTGGACCTGCAACACCACCTGGATGAGATCCTGGCCATGCACGCCAGTGCCCGGGACATACTCGCAGCCGATGAGTCCGTCGATGAGCGTGTCGAGGGCCAGCAGGTTCGCAAGGCTCAGTGCTGCTACGAAGCTGAGCTGCGAGCGCAGTTCAAGCTTCCTGTCATCACCCGCAAGGTCGCCTGAGCATGGTAGCCATGCACGTCTCGATGCCGGCGCACCAGACTAATGGCCGCACAGCAGGGAGCGTTCACGGGCGTGACGGCTGGCTGTTCGAGCACGCTGCGCTTGAGCTGCTTGCAGGTCTGCCCGATACCCGGAACCCTGACGAATCTGTCAGTGAACGCTCCGATTCGATCGTGGCGCTGTGGCGTGAGCGGCTACTCAGTGATACGGCGAGTCTTGGCCAGCGGGGAATACGCCATATCCATCTGTGTGTGCCGGATAAACTGAGTATTCTGCACGGTTTGCGTCCGGCGGGTTTGGACACCACTGACATCAGTCCGATGCGATTACTCACTGCCCGGTACAAGTCTCAATTGCCGGCTCTGCTTGATCCGTCAGCGTATCTGACTCGACAGCAGGACAATTTCCCGCTGTACTGGAAGCGGGATTCACGCTGGAGTCCGTGGGCCTGCTTTATGAGTTACCAGCTGCTTTGCGGGCAGCTTTCCGTAAACCTGAACAAGGAGTTACTCGGCTACCCTTTTGACGAAACCGTGCAGGCGATGAATCTGGCCTCCGAGCCGGCCGGTGAAGACGATCAACTGATCCGCACCTACCGGCTGCATCTGCGTTCACGACGCCGTTTTGCCAATGAGCTGACAAGCAATCGGGAGAAGCTGCTGCCGGTCAACCATCCCGCCTTGTCACAGGATCGATACGGGCAGGGCGCGCAGGTGGTCTTCGAAAACCGGCACCCGGATGCATCTGATCTATGTGTCATGCTGTTTGGCGATGCAAATTCGGCTGACAGCAGGACACTGCTGAGCGGTATGCTCGCGGAAACGTTCTCGGAGGTTCACTTCGTCTGGAGTCAGGCCATCGATCTCGATTACATCGACCAGGTACGACCCGATGTGGTGATTTCACAGGCCAGTGAACTGCAGATGGCCCGCCCCCCCGTTGCGCCTGTCAAATTTTCGGCGCAGGCTGCCCAGTCGCTGCAGAACCTGCAGCAAGACCTGCAGAATGGGCTGTTGATCAGCCCGAATCCCAGTGGCGATCAACTGCAATCGACGGCGGAGGGCAGCGCTGCCGCAACCCTGTCGCGCCGGCTTCTGCCCGCGGAGGAGTATCAATTGCCACCGCCGGTGGTATTGCAGGCGCATCCACCGGCAGAGCAGCAGGACACCCGCATGCTCAGCAACGAGGTCCATCTGGCCGAAGTCAAGCAGGCCAGGGTCTATTTCACCGGTCCGGAATGGCTGGTTCACGACGAATCCGGTCAGGAGGTTCTCAGGCACGGGTTACCCGATTCGCAGCAGAATGCCGGTCGATGGACACGTCGGCAGACCCTGAATGGCCTGACCCTGATGTTTGCCAGCTCCGCAGGTGCACACTGCTATTACCACTGGATGCTGGAAATTCTGCCCAAATTGGGTTTGCTGGAGCGTGAGGGAATCAGTTTGGATTCCATCGATCACTTTCTGGTGCGCAGGATAAGCGGTGACTGGCAACGACAGACGCTGGCACGCTTTGGCATCCACGACAACCGGATCGTCGAGACCGAGAAACAACCTCACCTGAACTGCGAACGCTTACTGCACATCGATCTCAATTGCGGCATCAATCTGAAGATGCATCGGTTCATTCCACAGTGGATGAAGCACCTGTACCCGGTCGACACGGCGAATCAGCCGCGCCTGAAGTTGTACATCAGCCGCCCGGAAGGCGTGCGTCGTGGCATCAGCAATGAGCAGGTTTTTCTTCCGATGCTGCGCGAGGCCGGATTTACCATCATGGCCATGGAAGGGATGAGTGTTGCTCAACAGGCAGCCCTGCTGGCACGCGCCGATGTACTGATGTCGCCACACGGTGGGGCATTGACCAATATGGTGTTCTGCAGGCCGGGAATCACCGTCATCGAACTGTTCAGCCGGCATGTCTTTCCGTATTATTACGGTCTGGCTGCGAACTGCGGGCATCAGTATCATGCCATTCTGGAGAATCCTGCAGAGGACTATGCGCGACTGGTCAGCGGTAAAATCGCCCAGAGTCATGCCGATACGCAGCATGAAACAGCGGTAATGAGCTTTGAGGCACCGGTCGAGGCTATTCGACAGGTGCTGCAGTCTATCGGAGCCTTGCCGGCTAAATGTTAAATGGTGTAGCTGCCGTTTACCGGACTCAGAATCGCCTTACGTTTGCCGCTATACTGATCGGCTTGTTAAGAAGGGCATCTGCATTGAGATCCTTCCGGAAGGTGTAGAATTCACACCGGCAGTTTCCTCACCTGACTTCAGGAACAATTTCGGGCGGTCACCGGCTGGCGTGCTAATTGCAGCCGACCGTTCAGAAAGCGCAAGAAAGCTCCATGCTCTGTGTGTAGAAACCGGGCACGTGAAATGTCACACGGGTTGGCAATTTAGAGTAACGGGAAAATCGGTCGTCGAATGAACAACATTCAGTCAGGTATGCGTAATCTGGCGCGCAAGCGCATCCTCGTCACCGGCGGAGCCGGTTTTCTGGGATCCCATTTGTGCGAGCGCCTGTTGGCCGATGGCCACGAAGTGGTTTGCATGGACAACTACTTCACCGGCAACAAGCAGAATATCATGCATCTGATGGACAATCCGTCATTTGAGCTGATGCGCCATGACGTCACTTTCCCGATTTACATCGAGATAGACGAGATCTACAACCTGGCCTGCCCGGCGTCTCCCATCCACTACCAGCATGATCCCGTGCAGACTACCAAGACCAGTGTGCACGGCGCCATCAACATGCTCGGACTGGCCAAGCGTACCGGGGCAAAGATATTCCAGGCCTCTACCAGCGAAGTGTATGGCGATCCGCACCAGCATCCGCAGCGAGAGGACTACTGGGGCCACGTCAACCCGATCGGCTTCCGGTCCTGCTATGACGAAGGCAAACGCTGCGCAGAAACCCTGTTTTTCGACTATCGACGCCAACATAACCTGCGTATCAAGGTTGGCCGTATTTTCAACACTTATGGTCCACGCATGCATCCGAGTGACGGACGTGTCGTGTCAAATTTCATCATGCAGGCGCTGACCGGTGAGCCGATCACCATCTACGGAGAAGGCCAGCAAACGCGCTCGTTCTGTTATTGCCTGGATCTGATCGAGGCGTTCGTTCGCATCATGCACACCGACGACTCCTTCACGGGGCCTGTCAACATCGGTAACCCGGATGAGTTCACGATCCGTCAGCTGGCCGAGAAAGTGATCGCCATGACCAATTCGAAGTCCGAACTGGTGTTCCGTGAGCTGCCGAGTGATGATCCTACCCAGCGTCGACCCGATATTTCGATGGCGAAGAGTGAGCTGGGCTGGGAACCAAAAGTGAAACTTGACCAGGGGTTGGAAAAGACGATCGAATACTTTGCCGGCCTGCTCGATGCAGGGGACAGCAAGGTTCACGCTTTTTCCCAGGCTCGCTAGTTTTTAGCTTGTCCCCAGGCTTGCTGGTTTTTAGCTTGTCCCCAGGCTTGCTGTTAAGTAACTTGTTCCCAGGCTTACTGGTTATCTTCTTATTCCCGGGCGCGCTGGTTGATGCAGAGCGTGACGGGTACTCAGAACCACGAGCCGGACTGAATTAGCGAACTCTTAGGTGCTTTTCTGTCTGTGGTGGGCTTGGTTCTTGCGTGATGCAGAACCATTGTTGACAGGAATAGCCCCCCATGAAAGGCATCGTACTAGCCGGTGGATCCGGTACCCGGCTTCATCCCATGACCCAGGCCGTCTCCAAGCAGATGCTGCCCGTCTACGACAAGCCCATGATCTACTACCCGCTGAGCACCCTGATGCTGGCGGGTATCAGAGAAGTACTGATCATCTCCACTCCCCGGGACGTACCGCTGTTCCAGCAGCTGCTGGGAGATGGCAGTCGGTGGGGTATGAGCCTGAGTTATACGGTACAACCCTCTCCGGATGGTCTGGCGCAGGCGTTCATCCTCGGCGAAGACTTTATCGGTGATGACAACGTCGCGCTGATCCTGGGTGACAACATCTTTTATGGTCACGATCTTGTCGGCCTGTTGTCCAATGCCTCGGGCCACGAATCAGGTGCCAGTGTGTTTGCCTATCGAGTCAGTGATCCTGAGCGCTATGGCGTGGTGACTTTCGACAAGCAGGGTCGAGCACTGAAAATCGAGGAAAAACCGGACAAACCTGAATCAAATTTTGCGGTTACAGGATTGTACTTTTACGACAATGACGTCGTGGATATCGCAAAGCAGGTCAAGCCCTCTCCTCGAGGCGAACTCGAGATTACCGATGTCAACAAGGCCTATCTGGAGCGTGGTGACCTGCATGTGCAACTGATGTCGCGTGGCTACGCATGGCTGGATACCGGCACCTGCGAATCCCTGCTGGAAGCGGGAAGTTTTTTTGAGACCCTTGAACGACGCCAGGGGATGAAAGTTGCCTGCCCGGAGGAGGTGTCCTGGAGAAATGGCTGGATCGGCGATGAGGCGCTACTGAAACTGTCCGATACCATGATCAAGAATCGTTATGGTCAGTACCTCGCCAGCCTGGTACAGGAGCAGCACGACCTCGCCAGCCTGGTACACGAGCAGCACGACAATGTCCTGCCGTTTCGCAAAGCCGGTTGATGTCATCGAGAAGAGACTGAATCGTGTCCGCCCGAACCGGAGCGCTTGCCGAATCGCCCGACTCCACACCCACTGAGTCCAGCAGAAACCCTGCGCAGTCACCGGCGATGCAGGGCTCATCGACAGCCATGGCCGTCACTCCGGCAGCACCGGTGTCAACGGGTAAGCAGTCGGCTGCCAACGATGCAGGGACACACGATCACAGCAGTAATCTGATCAAACGAACGGTCGATGAAATCTGCGCACTGATGGCCGATGTCCATGAAATCCGGGAGGAGCTCCTGGCGCATGGTGTGCAGTTTCACATGCTCAATGCACTGATCGAACTGGGTGTCCACGACAAACCTGACGAACAGGCGACAATGATCGACACGGCTGTCGAGGCATCGGTCAAGGCGCATGGCCCGCAGGCAATCAAGCGCGAGGAGCTGGAATCTCATCTGAGCGCTATCGTCACGCTGGAAAAGGATTTACGTCATGTACGGCATGTTGCAAGCCAGCAGGGTGTGCACATGCAGGCGCTCAATCACCTGACGCAATTGATGCGCCTGAATCCGGGTGATGGTGGCGTACAGGCCATCAACACGTTTGTTGCCTACGCCGATGCAGCTGGAGTTCCGCTGGATCGGCTGGATGACATACGCGCACAGTTTCGCGACGGCCCGAAATCCGTGCTGCCGGACATAGCGCGAGAGGATGAGGCAGACAACAGCGGGTATTTAATCGAGCTGGGGCAGAATATTCTGGCTGGTCTGGCGCTGACCGCCATGGTCATGTGGATGGTCCTTTGACTCGCGCAACAAACCTGTCGGGCGATCCGCAGGTGGCTGTCGCCCTGTCACCGGGCATTCGGGCAATCGAGCATCTGCCGGAATTTCTTGGCGTTCGTCATGTATTGTCCCCGCGCGAAGCACGACGCCAGGCTCTGCCTGTGGATGTAGTGCTGGTCTGGGGTCGCAAGGACAATTGCAAGGCCGCCATCGAGTACGCCGAACGACGTGCCCTGCCGCTCTGGTATCTGGAAGATGGCTGGATCAGAACCTCGAGCGACGAGACTCACTCACGACGTTGCTACTCCATAACGATCGATCGGGCCGGGGTCTACTACGACAGTACGCAGACTTCGGAACTGGAGCAGTACCTGAACCAGTCAGAGGAGCTCTTCAGCAACAGTTGCGGCCCTGAGGCACTCAAATACGCCCTGGCTTGCCGGCGACGACTGGTGGACAACCAGATTACGAAGTACAACTACTGCAGTGCTCGATTGCCGGAATGGCAGGCAAGTGCCGTCCCGTATGTGCTGGTCGTTGACCAGACGCTCGATGATGCATCGGTAAGATTCGGCGCGATGGATGAGCAGGACTTCCTGCACATGCTGGACTGTGCCATCGACGAGAATCCGCAAACCTCGGTTATCGTGCGCACGCATCCGGATGTCGTGTGTGGACGCCGCAAAGGTTATCTGGCCGATTACGCAGCCACTCGCGGGGTCAAGGTAGTGGCAGGTACGGATAATCCCATCGCGTGGGTCAAGCAGGCAGATCGGGTTTATGTGGGTACGTCTCAGCTGGGCTATGAGGCGCTGCTGTGCGAAAGAGCCGTGTCCGTGTTTGGCCTGCCGTTCTATGCAGGCTGGGGGCTGAGTGATGATCGTCAGTCGATCGGGCGACGTATCCGCAAGCGCAGCATCGATCAACTTTTCCATGCCACACATGTGCGCTTTGCCAGGTACTGCTCACCGATGAGTGGCAGGCGCTGGCAATTGCATGAGACCCTGGATCATGTCTGTCTGCAGCAACAGAATTTCCGACGCAATGCCAGGCGCTTTCACTGCGTCGGCATAACACCCTGGAAGCGAGGTTACATACGCCAGTTTCTGCGCTCTCCTGACGGGACTGTCGTGTTTGGTGATGAGCATGATGTCAAGGATGCCGACACGCTGGTTACCTGGGGTTTCCGCCGGTATTGCGAAGGGGAACACGCCGGACTGAAACCGCCAGTCACAAGGAGCGGGACCGATACCGTACCGTCGATCGCGGCTGACAATACCGCACTGCCGCTCTGGCGCCTGGAGGATGGTTTTCTCCGTTCTGCTGGACTGGGGTCGGATTACACAGCTCCCGGCTCGCTGGTCGTGGACGGGCAGGGCTTGTATTTCGATCCGGATGCGGCCAGCGATCTGGAAACCCTGCTCAACGATCACAACTGTAGTGAACACGAGCTGCATCAAGCCCGGGAGTTACGTCGCCTGATCATCGCGGCAGGAGTGTCCAAATACGATGTGGTGACTCCGGGTCAAACAATTCACGAATCTGCCGATAAATTGTGTGTACTGGTAACTGGTCAGGTCGAGGATGATGAATCCATCAAACGGGGTTGTTCGGACATCACGACCAATGCCGCCTTGCTCAGGGCCGTACGCAAGGCAAGGCCCGATGCGTGGATCGTCTATCGGCCGCATCCGGATGTCCAGACGGGCAATCGTCGGGGCAAGGTGGATCCGTTTACCGAGCAATCCTGTGCCGATGTCGTGGATACGGATTCATCGATCATCGAATGCATGGAAGCATGTGATGAGCTGCACACCATGACCTCACTGTCAGGTTTCGAGGCTTTGTTGCGGGAAAAGCAGGTTGTCACCTATGGCGCGCCGTTCTATGCGGGCTGGGGATTGACACAGGATTACCGGAGGATAGAACGGCGAAGTCGATGCCGTACACTGGACGAACTGGTGTTCATGGTACTGGTGATGTACCCGCGCTACGTCGACATAGTCACTGGAGAATTCGTGACGGCGGAGCAGATGGTTCGGGCGATCCAGCGACAAAAGCAGCAAGCCGTGAAAAATTACGACAGCTGGTCCGGTAAGCAGATGAACAAAGTGGTGAACATTGTGAAGGGACTTCGCTATGCGCCGTAACGTGCTGTTGCTGCAAGGCCCGATCGGTCCGTTTTTTTCCCGTTTTGCCGATGATCTGGAAGAGCGTGGTTTCAAGGTCACGAAAATCAATTTCAATGGTGGAGATCGGTTTTTCTATCAACGACCAGGTGCTATCGACTTTACCGGCAAGCTTGAAAACTGGGAATCCTGGCTTGAGCGATTGATGGTCAATCGGGATATCGGCCGCATCTACCTGTTTGGCGACTGCCGGTCCTATCATCGCATTGCTCGCGAAGTGGCCATGCGTCTCGACGCACGCGTTTTCGTTTTCGAGGAAGGTTACATCCGGCCCAACTTCATCACCCTGGAAGAGAATGGTGTCAACGGGCACTCCACGATGATGAACGGCAATCTCAATATACGCGTCAATGTCAGCGAATTGCCCGAGGAATACCAGCAGCCAGGCAACGTCTTCCAGCTCACTGCGCTTTATTCAATTCTCTATTACTGGGCCAGTGCTGCGCGCAAATCACGATTTGCACATTACCGCCACCATCGCCCCTTGGAATGGTTCTCGGAGGGGTCACGCTGGATTTACTCCGGCTATCGTAAATGGCGCTACTCCCGGCGCGAGCGCGACGTGCTCAACGAATTGATCCCGCAGTTCAACCAGAACTATTTCGTCTGCCCTCTGCAGGTGCATTGCGACATGCAGGTCGTCGTGCACTCGGATTTCAATTCGATTGAACACTTCGTGGGTGACGTGCTGGCCTCGTTTAGTGAACATGCGCCCAGTAACAAGGCGATCGTGTTCAAGCATCACCCGCTGGACCGGGGTTACACGGACTATTCGACACTGCTTGCCAATATGGTTGCTGAACTGGGTCTGCAGGGCCGCGTATACTACGTTCACGACGTGTGCCTGCCTACCTTGCTGCGCCATGCACAGGGGACTGTCCTGATCAACAGCACCGTCGGTATATCGTCACTGTTTCACGGCACACCGGTCAAGACACTCGGCGATGCGGTCTACGATATTCCGGGTCTGACCGCGCAGACATCGCTCGATGAATTCTGGCGCTGCGAACGATTCGTCGACAAGGCATTCTTCCAGGCATTCCGCGATCACCTGGTACAACACAATCAGCTCAATGGCAACCTGTACCGGCGCATCAGCAATCACGGCGCCACCGGGATCGTCTGGTCCGACCAGCTCAGTGGCGAACACATCTGGGACGCTGATCGTGTGGAGCAGGTCGGTGCACCGAAACTGACGGTCATCAACGGCGGGGCAGGCTCGGCGCGTGGACCGGAGCGCGACAGCGGGGCCGAAGCGGCCTGAGCCTGGCTTCAGGGCCAGGACGCGGCCGGCTCGTCGAAGGACCCGGAACCCGGTTCCGGATCCGCGTTAAGCTTGTGCGGGTGCGATTCGCCGGGCCTCCGCCAGGGCGATGATGCCTTCCTGGGCAAGCCGCATGAGGTCGCGGGTCATGGGGTTGATCTGCCGCAGGCGATTCAGCGCAATGCGGATGTCGCCCTTGTACAGGGCATCGGTAATGTCCTCGTCCAGCGTGACGATGGCGTACAGATCCAGCGTGTTTCCCCGGCCCGATTGATGGCAGCGGTCACAGCCTTCAGCAACACTGAACGATGAGCGCATGCGATGCCGTAGCCAGTCATTGATGTTGCCGGCCCGAATAGGGCTGTATTCAGCCAGCCAGGCTGTGCCCTGATCGTCAGGCGCCTGCGGTACACGGCAATAAGGACACAGGCATTGCAACTGGCGTTGAATCACCACCGCCGACAGCGAGCTGGCAATTGCTTCACTGCGAACGCCCCTGGTGAGTAACTGGTCTACCGCTTGGGCAGCCGAATTGACCTCCAGGCCCTGTACCACCAGGCTGCACGTGCTCGCCTGCCTGACCAGTTGTTGCACCATCTGGTCACTGCCCGTGTGCCAGTTGACGATGGCATCGCAACCCAGTTCGCAGATGGCCGGCCACAGTTGCTGCTGTGCCGGTGCTGCGACGTTGTCCATGGCCACCTGTGTCACACGGGGCAGTAGCGGGTGGCCCGGAATGTCGGCACAGGCGATCTTGCGATCCGGTGCAACCAGCTCCTGGGCAATGGCCCGCGCCGTCCGCGCGCGCGCCTGTGGATGGTCGCAGGCCAGCAGCAGCAGCCCTGATTTACCTTTCAGAATATGACGCAACTGGTTCTGCTGAGACCTGTTCATGGCCAGTTCGTCAATCCTCGCCGGGGGAGACTTGAGCTGGTGCAGCAGTGTGATCAGGTAGGTGTCACCCCGCGAGGTCGGTACGATGTCGAGTTGCAGGAGTCTCGGCCCGGACTGCAGGGTGTAGCTGAACCAGGCACGCCGTGCCGTGCCCCGGGCCACTTCACTCCACAGGTAAGTTTCCAGCAGTGCCAGACTGGCCATGTACTCGGCCGGGTTGGCAATGCGGATTTCGTTGAAGCTGAACGGCGAACGCATGCGCAGTCGCAGGCAGTCAGTGTCCGGTTCGAGGTGGATCTCGTCAGCCTGGGCCTGAACGGCATCCTCAACCAGGGTGGACAATGTCAGCCAGTGGACCTGCTCGTCTGCTGAGCAAACGCTCGCCACACTGGCCAGGTCCAGGGCGACGGGGAACGTCGGGGCGTTGTGCAGGGCTGTATTGTCGTACAGGGCGAAAGCCATCGGAAGATCAACGCTAGGGGTCTATCGTTTATCGGCGTTGCTCTGGAAAATCGTAAGTAAAATCAGGTAATGCGTAGGCTGATCAGCGAGGCAGTGCACTGATTGCTGGTGATTATGTGATCAGTTTATCGTGCACTCCAGTGACTCGCCGACGCGAAAGCAGCGATTTCCCGGTGGGCATGGCTGTCCTGCCGGCAAGGCAACGGAGCCTGCCGGACAGATATTGCCACGCTCACCGGTACACCACTTGCCGTTTCTGAGCTCATAACAGGCTGCATCGTCCTGCAGGCACTGACTGCTGCTGTCGATCTGGGTATCGGTACTCTTGCACTCACTGATGCGACTGCTGCCGGCTGCCTTGCCCGAGGCAACTGCGGTACCTGGCACGGTATCGCCCACGGAGGTGCAGCCGGTCATCCAGGCGCACAGGCACAGGGCCGGAATCGAATGTCGCATGAAACTGTCACTCATCACTTGAAATAAACCGGCTTCACTTCGCCACTGTCCAGCTTGCCTTTCCACAGCGCAGGACCTGTGACATGCACTGATTCCCCTGTGGTGTCCACGGCCACCGTCACCGGCATGTCCTTGACCACGAATTCGTGGATGGCTTCCATACCCAGATCCTCGAAGGCAACGACACGCGACTGCCGGATGGCCTTGGATACCAGATAGGCCGCTCCACCGACGGCCATCAGATACACCGCCTTGTGCCGGCGGATGGCATTGATACCGGCCTCACCGCGCTCGGCCTTGCCGATCATGCCCAACAGGCCACACTGATCCAGCATCATCTCGGTGAATTTGTCCATACGTGTCGAGGTGGTGGGGCCAGCCGGACCGACCACTTCATCCCTGACGGCGTCGACCGGACCGACGTAGTAGATGAACCTGCCATTGAAGTCCACGCCTTCCGGCAGGCCCTCGCCACTTTCCAGCAGACTCTGGATTCGCTTGTGGGCTGCATCCCGCCCGGTGAGCATCGAGCCACTGAGCAGCAGAGTCTCCCCGGGTTTCCAGGACAGCACGTCCTCGGATGTCACGGTGTCCAGATTGACACGGCGTGCGCCAGCACCGGCATCCCAGGTAATCGCAGGCCATTCCTCCAGGGACGGTGGCGTCTGTAGAGCCGGTCCACTGCCGTCGAGGACAAAGTGGGCATGCCGTGTGGCGGCGCAGTTGGGGATCATGGCCACGGGCTTGGAGGCAGCGTGAGTCGGGAAGTCCAGAATTTTCACATCCACCACGGTGGTCAGGCCACCGAGGCCCTGTGCCCCGATGCCCAGTGCATTGACGGCTTCGAAAATTTCCAGTCGCAGCTCCTCGATGCGGCTGGTCGGACCACGATCCTTGAGTGCCTGGATATCCACCGGGGCCATCAGCGACTGCTTGGCCAGAACCGCGGCCTTCTCCGCCGTACCGCCTATGCCTATGCCCAGCATGCCCGGCGGACACCAGCCTGCGCCCATGGTCGGTACGGTCTTCACCACCCAGTCCACGATACTGTCACTGGGGTTGAGCATCACCAGTTTGGATTTGTTTTCAGAGCCGCCGCCCTTGGCAGCGATTTCGATATCGACTGTCTCGCCTTCCACTATTTCCGTGTGAATGACTGCTGGTGTGTTGTCGCCGGTGTTCCGGCGGGCACCCGCCGGATCGGCCAGGATTGAAGCGCGCAGCTTGTTGTCCGGATGGTTGTAGGCACGTCGGACACCCTCGTTGATCATCTCGGTAAGGCTCATGCGGGCGTCCCACTGCACACCCATGCCCACTTTGATGAACACGGTCACGATGCCGGTATCCTGGCACAGCGGGCGCTTGCCCTCGGCACACATGCGCGAATTCACCAGGATCTGCGCCATTGCGTCCCGGGCGGCCTGGGATTCTTCGCGCTTCCATGCGTCATGTACAGCGTCGATGTAGTCCTTGGGGTGGTAGTAGGACATGAACTGCAGGGCATCGCACACGCTGTCTATCAGGTCATCCTGGCGAATCATGCTCATTGAATGGACTCGGTGCAAAGTGGAAGAAGAAGACGGTGCAGGTCACCGCTGCCTGAATTATAGGCTGTGAATTATACGAGAGGCTTGACGTGTGGCAATGGCTGAAGGCACTATCTGCCTGCGATGACGAATTTCTCACACGAAAAGGCCTCTGTTGATCGATGCTGGCGCTGGCGAAGCTGAACGGCCGCACCTGCCTGTCGCCCCGGAGCTGATCTGCAGCTCCAAACCCCCGCACTTCGATTACCGTGTTGAGAGTCGACCATCATGAACCCCGCTGAATTCGAGCGTTACCGCGCCGCTGGCTTTACCCGTATCCCGCTGAGCTGTGAGCTCATTGCAGATCTGGACAACCCGCTGTCCACGTTCATGAAAGTGGCTGACCAGCCGTACACGTTCCTGTTCGAGTCGGTGCATGGCGGGGAGAAATGGGGGCGCTATTCGATCATCGGACTGCCCGCCCGTACCGTCGTGCGGATTCGCGCCAGACAGGTCACCGTCGAGGTGGACGGCGTCGAGTCACCACCCGAACACATCGATGAGCCTCTGGACTGGATCGAACGCTTCCAGTCGC
The DNA here is from genome assembly GCA_013002205.1 of Granulosicoccus sp. Lineage (GTDB taxonomy): Bacteria > Pseudomonadota > Gammaproteobacteria > Granulosicoccales > Granulosicoccaceae > Granulosicoccus. The sequence goes on along the minus strand of JABDKN010000029.1, from coordinate 5,372 downwards.
AGTTCCGCATTCCGGTTATCGCCGGATTGCCACGTATCACCGGCGGCCTGGTCGGCTACTTCGGTTACGACACCGTGAGGTACATAGAACCCCGACTGGGGGACAATCCACATCCGGACCCGATTGGAAATCCGGACATCCTGTTGATGGTGACCGATGAGCTGGTCGTATTTGACAATCTCAGCGGCAAGCTCACCATCATCGTGCTGGTCGATCCGCAACAGCCGGAGGCCCGGCTCGTTGGCCTGCAGCGGGTGGCAGAGCTGCATGACCAGATTCGCAGTCCCCTGGCTGCACGGCAGAGCACTCACAGTGTGTCCACCGTCAGTGAGGCCGATTTTCACAGTGGATTCACCGAGGCCGGGTACAAGAGCGCGGTATCGAAGATCATCGACTACATCACCCAGGGGGAATGTATGCAGGTGGTGCTCTCGCAGCGCCTGTCCGTGCCGTTCTCTGCACCACCACTGGATCTATACCGCGCGTTGCGCACCTTGAATCCGTCGCCGTACATGTTCTACCTGGATCTGGGTGATCATCATGTCGTCGGTGCATCGCCGGAGATCCTGGTGCGGCTGGAAGATTCTGAAGTCACGGTTCGTCCGCTGGCGGGGACTCGTCCACGGGGCAGCGACGAGGCACACGACCTGGCCAACGAGAAAGACCTGCTGGCAGATCCCAAGGAACTGGCAGAACACCTGATGTTGATCGATCTGGGGCGAAACGATGTCGGGCGTATCGCGCAGACAGGCAGTGTGGAGGTGACCGACAAGTTCAGTATCGAACGCTACTCACATGTCATGCATATCGTGTCCAATGTGGTTGGCAGGCTGAAAGCAGGCATGACACCGATGGACGTGCTGAAGGCGACGTTTCCGGCCGGCACGCTGTCGGGTGCTCCCAAGGTTCGAGCGATGGAAATCATCCAGGAACTCGAGCCCGTCAAGCGTGGCGTGTACTCGGGCGCCGTCGGTTACCTGTCCTGGAACGGCAATATGGACACGGCCATTGCCATACGCACGGCCGTCATCAGCGAGGGAACACTCAACGTCCAGGCTGGTGCGGGCATCGTCTATGATTCGGATCCGGACAGCGAATGGCAGGAAACTCATTCCAAGGCGCGAGCCATCTTTCGTGCCGTGGCCATGGCTGAAGCAGGACTGGACGCTCGTCCGGCGATGTTCGAAGAGCTGTTCGCGCCCGGAGATCTGCCATGAGCACACTGGCGGTCATCGACAACTACGATTCCTTCACCTGGAATCTGGTGCAATATGCAGCCGAGCTTGGTTGCGATGTGCAGGTTTACCGCAACGATGTCATTGACTGCGATGAGCTTGCGGCACTCTCACCGGCTGCCATACTGGTGTCGCCCGGTCCCGGACGGCCCGACACGGCGGGTATCTCCCTGCCACTGCTGGACAGGTTCGCCGGCCAGATTCCGATCCTGGGTGTCTGTCTGGGCCACCAGAGTATCGGTCAGCACTTCGGTGCGTCCATCGTGCTGGCGCGCCAGATCATGCATGGCAAGTTATCGGCGATCCATCATGACAATACCGGGGTATTCGAGGGATTACCCAGTCCGTTCACGGCAACACGCTATCACTCACTGGTCATCGATGCGCAAACGCTGCCCGACACGCTGGCAGTGACGGCCTGGACGCAGAATGCCGACGGTGGTCGTGAAGAGATCATGGGCGTGCGCCATCGCGACTTCCTGCTCGAGGGCGTGCAGTTTCATCCCGAATCCATCAGCAGCGAACATGGTCACGAGTTGCTAGGCAATTTTTTCACACGGGCCGGACTGCTCCCAACTATCAGGCATGAGCACTATGAAAATTCAGCAGGCACTTGAGCATCTGTTGAGCGGGCATGACCTGCCGTCCGCCGATATGGAGTCGGTGATGCGCCAGGTCATGACAGGTGAAGCCACACCGGCCCAGATTGGTGGTTTCCTGATTGCCCTGCGCATGAAAGGCGAAAGCGTGGATGAGGTGGCGGCGGCGGCCAGTGTCATGCGCTCCCTGGCATCAGGGGTTTCGCTGGAACATGCAGATGCCATCGATATCGTCGGTACCGGTGGCGATGCCACCAGTACGTTCAATGTATCCACCTGCAGTGCCATCGTTGCAGCAGCAGCAGGAGCCAGAGTTGCAAAACATGGTAACCGCTCCGTGTCCAGTAAATCCGGTGCGGCCGATCTGCTCGAGGAGGCTGGCGTCAATATCGACCTGACACCACAACAGGTGGCCCGCTGTGTTGACGAGCTGGGACTGGGATTCATGTTTGCCCCGCGACACCACAGTGCCATGAAGCATGCAATCGGACCGAGACGGGAGATGGGGGTGCGCACGGTGTTCAATCTGTTGGGTCCACTGACGAATCCCGCCGGAGCCCGCAGCCAGTTGCTGGGTGTCTACGACAGCCGCTGGGTCAGGCCCATGGCGGAAGTACTGCGTAAACTTGGCAGCTCGCACGTCATCGTGGTGCACGGGCATGACAGCATGGACGAGATCAGCATCAGCGGCCCGACCGAGGTCGCCGAACTCAGGCAGGGGCAGATCAGCGAGTATGTGCTGGAACCTTCCCAGTTTGGCATCGGCCTGTCTCCGCTGGATACCATCAAGGTGCAGGGTGCCCCCCAGAGTCTTGCGACAATCCGCGGTGTGCTGGCCAATGAGCCGGGCCCGGCTCGCGATATCGTGGTGCTCAATACCGGTGCCGCTTTGTGTGTTGCGGGCGTTTCGGCGTCGATCGGTGAGGGCGTGGAGCGCGCAGCCCAGGCCATTGCCAGCGGCGCAGCTGCCGACAAGCTGACCCAGCTGGTTACACTCTCACAGTCCTTCAATGCGGCATAGGCGCTCACCGGCGGAAACGATCATGAGCAAGGCGGTGGATGTACCGGATATTCTCAAGCGCATCATTGAGCGTAAACACGAGGAAATTGCCGAGCGCCAGGCAAAGTTGCCGACGGACGAACTGCATCTGCGTGCCTGTGATGCAGATCCCTGTCGAGGTTTTACCAGCGCCATCGGGCAGCGGGTGAATCTTGGACGCAATGCGGTGATAGCCGAAGTCAAGAAAGCCTCGCCGAGCAGGGGAGTCCTGCGCGATCCGTTTGTCCCGGCCGAGATAGCAGCCAGTTACGAGGCGGGTGGGGCCAGTTGCCTGTCCGTTCTGACCGACGTCGATTTTTTCCAGGGCAGTGAATCGGCATTGCGGGAGGCGCGTGCCGCCTGCAGCCTGCCGGTCATCCGTAAGGACTTCATCGTTGATCCGTACCAGGTACTGGAGGCGCGGGCCATGGGTGCCGACTGTATTCTGCTGATCGCTGCGGTGCTGGATGATCGGGCGTTGGAAACGCTGTATCAGCAGGCCATCGAACTGGGCATGGACGTCCTGGTGGAAGTGCACGATGCCACCGAGCTCAAGCGCAGTCTGCGCCTCTCCCCCAGCTTGCTGGGCATCAATAATCGGGATTTACGTACCTTCGAAGTATCCCTGCGGACCACCGAGAATCTGCTGTGCGACATACCTGATGGGACCCTGGTCGTGACCGAAAGTGGCATCATGAGCGCAGCCGATGTGTTGCGCATGCGCCAGGCCGGGGTTCAGGCGTTTCTGGTGGGTGAGGCCTTCATGCGGGCACAGGATCCGGGAGCGGCTCTGCGCGCCATGTTCGACACCTGACGACCGGCGCCGTGGAGGCCTCGACGCTGAGTCTGAGCGACCGCCCGCCCCAATTCATGGCAGTGTGAGTGATGATCGTTCGCATCCCCGAAGCGCCGGCAGTTGCTCAGCGAAACGGGAATGCGACGTTGGGGCGTCTACTCGTACGGTGCGTTGAGAAACCCTGCTGTCAACGAGTGCCGTAGATGACCATGGTTTTGCCGCGGGCGTGAATCAGGCCGCGATCTTCCAGTTCTTTCAACACGCGGCCCACCATCTCGCGCGAGCAACCGACGATACGTGCGATCTCCTGACGAGTGATGCGGATCTGCATGCCGTCCGGGTGCGTGATTGCATCCGGCATCTTGGCCAGGTCCAGCAATGTCGACGCTACGCGGCCGGTAACGTCCAGGAAGGCCAGGTCACGGACCTTGATACTGGTCTTGCGCAGACGTGAGGCCATCTGCGTGGTCAGCGCGTACAGCATGTCCGGCTGATCCGCCGAGAGCCTGCGGAACTGGTCGTAGTTCATTTCCGCCAGTTCGCACTTCACACGGGCAACTACCCATGCACTGCGTTCCGAGTTCTCTTCAAACAGACCCATCTCACCAAAGAAGTCGCCAGCGCTCAGGTACGCAAGAACAATTTCACGACCGTCGTCGTCTTCAATGACTACACTGACAGAACCGTCCACAATGTAGTACAGGGTTTCGGGAACGTCGCCGTGATGGATGATGGTGGTTTTGGCCGGGTACTGTCGACGGTGACTGCTTCTCAGGAACAAGTCCAACCATTCGACAGGCGGCGGTGCGATACGTGGCGCCAGCATTTTATCTCTCTCCGTACTCAAGGTTTGCGCAAGAACCGGGTGGGTCTGGGTTGACCGTCCAGGCTGTTTTTGTCTAACGTCAAACATTGATCGGCGGAATTTTTGAATTCTTCAATGAAATCGGCACCAATACGCGCAAGCGGTTTCTGACACGAGGATAGGTAACGTTGCACGCACGAGTTAAATGGCTTGATCATATGAGCTTCGTTGGTGAGTCGGGCAGTGGTCACTCAGTGGTACTGGATGGCTCTCCTGAGCACGGCGGACGAAATCTGGGAATCCGTCCAATGGAAATGCTCCTGATCGGTCTGGGTGGTTGCACGGCATTCGATGTTGTGCTGATGTTGCAAAAGTCTCGCCAAAACGTAACGGACGTGGAAGTAGAGCTGGATGCGCAACGCGCAGCGGAGATACCGCAGGTATTCACCGACATCACTGTGCATTTCAAGGTAAAGGGTTCGTCACTCAGTGCCAGGCATGTAGAACGGGCGGTCAAGCTGTCGGCCGAGAAGTACTGCTCAGCCTCCAGGATGCTGGAAAAGACAGCCACGATCTCATGTACCTGGGAAATCATCGAGGACTGACGCGCTCCGAGATCGGAGACTACAGGCCAGCCAGCACCCGGGACGATACCCATGGTTCAACCGGTACGGTTAGCTGGCGGTGGGTAGTTGCTGGTTTTGTGAACTGATTGGCATTATTGCCGTTGCACACTGGCCAGTTCCATATCCCATGATTCAAGATTCTGCTGCGACAGAATATCGACGCCTATGTGACGCATAATTGTGACGTGGTGGTAAGTTTTCAGGAATTCTGGAAATCAGTGGCGGAGATGCCGCGGGTGGCCTGTGCATTGCAAGTAACCCGGTGCGTAAGT
>JABDKN010000010.1 GCA_013002205.1 Granulosicoccus sp. | reverse complement strand
AAAGTGGCCAACACCTCGGCAACCGCGGCATCAACCGGTGCCGATCTAAACGGCAAGGCCGCTGAGGATGCCGCTCGGCAGATTCGTCAGCGCCTGGCCGCGTTTGTCGCAGACACCCATGGTGGCGCTGCCGAGGATGTCCACTTCGCCAATGATCTGGTCTGCCTCGGGGATCTGCGAATTCCGTTCACAGAGGTGATTGAACGTGCTTATCAGGCACGCATCCAGTTGTGGTCGGATGGCTACTACGCAACACCGGACCTGTACTGGGACAAGGACAGCATGACTGGCCATCCGTTTTATTACTTCGCTTACGGTGCAGCCGTCTCGGAAGTGATTCTGGATACGCTGACCGGCGAATGGAAGCTGCTGAGTGCCGAGCTGCTGCACGATGCCGGTAATCCACTGAACAGCGCGATCGACATCGGCCAGGTGGAGGGGGCCTTCATACAGGGCATGGGCTGGTTGACGATGGAAGAGCTGTGCTGGAACGACGCCGGCAGGCTGACCACGCATGCGCCATCCACCTACAAGATTCCGGCTGTCAACGATTGCCCGGCAAAGTTCGTCACACAGTTATTCGAGAACTCCAACCACAGGGATACCATCCTGCGCTCAAAGGCTGTCGGTGAACCTCCCCTGCTGCTGGGTTTCTCGGTGTTCTTTGCACTGCGCGACGCGGTGGCAAGCCTTGCCGACTATCGACTCAATCCGCCACTGCATGCACCGGCCACTCCCGAAGAACTGCTCGACGCCGTAGACTGGGTGAAGCGTTCGCAACGCACTGCCAGCATCAACGGGGAGAGCGTTGCATGAGCGACTGGCTCGAACACCTGGCAGCTTCGCACCACATGCCTGTCCCGGATGTGACCACACAGCATGGGTCGGCAACATCAGCCTGCGTGCTGATCAGCGTGGTACGCACCCGCGGATCCTGCCCTCGTGATACCGGCACACGCATGATCGTCGACGCACACGACTGTTCCGGTACCATTGGTGGTGGACATCTCGAGTATCAGGCAATCGAGAAGGCCCGGGGGCTGTTGCAGGCAGACGGTCATTCCCTTCACATCGAACGCTTTGCCCTGGGTGCGCGCCTGGGCCAGTGTTGCGGTGGTGTGGTGGATCTGTCATTCGAGCGTATTGCGGCTGCAAGACCTGACTGGATTACCAACCTGCGGCGTAGTCGCAGCCAGGGCGACGCGGCGATCCTGGTGACCGATATCGAGGATACCACCAGGAAACTGGTGGTCACCAGGCAGTCATGCGTGGGCACTCTGGCAGATGGCACCTTGCAGGTCAGGGCCCGCGAGCATGCACAGGCCATGCTGGATCAGCCTTGTTCGACGCAGCTCAAGCAGGAGTGGGGCCTGCTGTTTGAATCACTGGAAGAATATCCAGTCCACAGGGTGGTGTTTGGCGCCGGCCACGTCGGTCGATCCCTGGTTCATGTACTGGGCGCCCTGCCCGGTCGCATTTGCTGGATAGACAGTCGATCCGACGCCTTCCCCGATACGCTGGCGGACAGCGTGGACGTTCGGGTCGAGGCGTACCCCGAGGATGCGGTCGATGAGTTGCCTGCCGGCAGTCAGGTGGTGATCATGACGCACAGTCACGCGCTGGATCAGGCCATCTGTGAACGGGTACTCAAGCGCGACGACCTGCCCTGGTGCGGTCTCATCGGTTCGACGTCCAAGCAGCGACAGTTTGTAAAACGTCTGCTGGCTCGTGGTGTGCCGGAGCAGTCGCTCTCAAGGTTACAGTGCCCTATCGGCATCCATGGCATCGCCGGCAAGCACCCGGCGGAGATTGCCATTGCAGTGGCTGCGCAGATGCTGATCGCCCGACAGGCCAGACATACGCAATCCGTGTCCGGTCACCAGGCCGCCTGAGGCGACAAACACAGCTCATCAGGCATCCGGGCAACCTTCGACGCCGTCCACCGTTTTCCAGTACGGTGTATTGGTAGACATCTCGCAGCGCACCAGTTTTCTGGTACCGACGATATCGACGCACTGCACGGTGCCCAGATCCCGCATCTGTCCATCCGGTGCGCGGCACTTGCAATCAGGCGCGACCAGTGGATCCTGCCCCCAGGCCAGCGCCGATACCAGCCACAGGCTGGCAGCCAGACACGCGGTGTGCACGCGTAGCGTGAGTATCGTGGTGACCGTCCGACAACGATGAAATCGAATCACCGGTAATCCCCCCTTGATTCGCTTCCGTTCAGCCTACTCCATGGCGAAACGGAGTTCAAATGATAAGCCCGGTGCTGAGTTCGAGCTTTACCT
>JABDKN010000314.1 GCA_013002205.1 Granulosicoccus sp. | reverse complement strand
TCGAGGCCGGCGACGCCCTGCTGGTGGACTTCGGTGCCCGTGCAGGTGGCGTATGCGCAGACATTACCCGAACCTTCTTCGTCGGGCATTGCAGCGATGCGCACGCGGCGGTCTATGAAACCGTGCTGGCTGCCAATCTGGCCGGGCATGCGGCGTCCCGTCCGGGTGCCACTGCACACGAGGTGGATGATGCCGCCACGAAGGTGCTGGAAAATTCTGCGTTTGCAGAACGCATTCGACACAAGACTGGGCATGGCCTGGGTCGAGATATTCACGAGGATCCCTACATCATGCGCGGCAACGATCAGACCCTGGAAACGGGTATGGTGTTTACCATCGAACCCGGTCTCTACGATCTGCAGGACATTGGTATACGCATAGAAGACGATGTGCTGGTCACCGGCAGCGGTTCCGAGTCCCTGACCGGATTCGACAAGTCCCTGACCCTCGTTGGATAGCGGCGGATGAGACATCACAAGCTTAGCGTTGGCCACCTGGCGCAGTCGTCGTGCCTGAAAGTCGGGAATAACTGACCCATGCTCAGTTTCATGCTGCGTAGACTGGGTACCTTCATACCCACTTTCATCGGCGTCTCCATCGTCTCGTTCCTGTTCATCCGGCTGTTGCCTGGCGACCCCATCCTGCTGATGGCCGGTGAGCGGGGCATGAGTGATGAACGCTACGCCCAGTTGATGACGCAATTCGGCTTCGACAAACCGCTTCTCACCCAGTATTGGGACTACATCACCGGCATACTGCGTGGTGACCTGGGCATATCCTTCAAGACCAAGAGGCCGGTGTGGGATGAGTTCTTCGCCCTGTTTCCGGCAACACTCGAACTGTCACTGTGTGCCATCGTATTTGCCGTGTTGCTGGGTATACCTTCAGGTATCATCGCGGCCGTCAACCGGGGCAAGTGGCCTGACCAGATGCTGATGTCGACGGCGTTGGTGGGGTACTCGATGCCGATTTTCTGGTGGGCATTGCTGCTGATCATCCTGTTCTCGGGATTGCTGGGCTGGACACCGGTCTCCGGTCGCATTTCGCTGATGTACTTTTTCCCGACCGAGTCCGGATTCATGCTCATCGACAGCCTGCGCTCCGGCCAGAGTGGGGCGTTCGCCTCTGCGGTTCAGCATTTGATCCTGCCCACCATCGTTCTCGGTACCATCCCGCTGGCGGTGATAGCCCGGCAAACCCGATCCGCCATGCTCGAAGTGCTCAGCGAAGACTACGTACGCACTGCGCGGGCCAAGGGACTCAGCCCCCTGCGCGTCAACGGCCTGCACGCACTGCGTAATGCGCTGATTCCCGTCATCACCGTGATCGGACTGTCGGTAGGCACGCTGATGGCGGGCGCGATTCTGACGGAGACGATCTTTTCCTGGCCCGGTATCGGCAAATGGATGGTGGAGGGCATCGGCAGCCGTGACTACACGGCTGTGCAGGGAGGACTCCTGATGATCGCGGTGATCGTCATGGTGGTCAATCTGGTCGTGGATGTCCTGTACGGGCTCATCAATCCGAAGATTCGCCGGTAATGGCCACGGACAAGACACCAGGACCATCCCTGTCAGGTGGCGCCGCCGGACCGCATGGCGGGCAGAGTGCAGTGGACACGGATGTGGGCTCGCAACAGGTTACCGAATCGAGCGCTGGTTCGCGGGAGAAGCCGCCTGTGAATGCGCAGGTCAGACCCGGGCGCTTCAGAGAATTCTGGAGCTATTTTGTCGAGAACCGGGGCGCGGTGGTGGGCCTGGTGGTGTTCGTGACCTTTGTCCTGATTGCCCTGTTCGCCGATATCCTGGCCCCGCATTCACCGACCGAACAGTATCGCAGTGCCTTGCTGCAGCCGCCGGCCTGGCAGGACGGTGGTACGCGCCAGTTTCTGCTGGGTACCGATGCGGTGGGCCGGGATCTGCTGTCGCGACTGATTCATGGCGCCCGCTACTCGTTTTTCATCGGTGTCATCGTCGTCGTCATCGCTGCCAGCAGCGGTGTCATGATCGGCCTGATAGCCGGATTTGCCCGCGGTTGGGTGGACACCCTGATCATGCGCCTGATGGACATCCTGCTGGCGTTTCCCAGTCTGTTGCTGGCGCTGGTGATGGTGGCGATACTCGGGCCATCGCTGATCAATGCAATGATTGCCATTGCCATCGTGCTGCAGCCCCACTATGTCAGGCTGACTCGAGCTGCCGTACTGCAGGAACTGCCCAGGGACTACGTCACCAGTGCCCGGGTGGTCGGCGCCGGTCCGTTGCGCCTGATGTTCGTCACCGTTCTGCCTAATTGCCTGGCACCGATCATCGTACAGGCGGCACTGTCATTTTCCACGGCCATTCTGGATGCGGCGGCACTGGGGTTCCTGGGCCTGGGTGCACAGCCGCCCACACCGGAGTGGGGCACCATGCTGGCGGACTCGCGCGAGTTCGTCCTGCGTGCCTGGTGGGTGGTGACCTTTCCGGGTATTGCCATTCTGGTCAATGTACTGGCAATCAATCTGATGGGCGACGGGCTGCGCGATGCCCTGGACCCGAAGCTGAAGCGGAGTTAAGGTGCCATTACTCGACGTGCGCAATCTCTCGGTTGACTTCAAGACATCAAACGGTCAGTTCCGCGCCGTGGATCGGGTGGACGTGCAGGTTGATGTGGGTGACGTGCTGGCTATCGTCGGAGAATCGGGCAGCGGCAAATCGGTATCGATGCTGGCGGTCATGGGGCTGTTGCCCTGGACGGCCAGTATCACGGCAGACTCGATGCGCTTCGATGGCCTGGATCTGGCCACGGCTGAACCACGTCAGCGACGCGCCATCATCGGCAAGGATGTCGCCATGATCTTTCAGGAGCCCATGTCCAGTCTGAATCCGTGTTTCACGGTAGGCTTCCAGTTGCGTGAGGCGCTCAAGGCGCATCTGCCCCTGTCCCGTCGGGAGCGTCAGAGACGCGCGGTGGAGCTTCTCGAACAGGTCGGTTTGCCGGAACCGGAGCGGCGGCTCAACGCCTTTCCGCACCAGTTGTCAGGTGGCATGTGCCAACGGGTGATGATTGCCATGGCGATTGCCTGCAAGCCCAAGCTGCTGATTGCCGATGAACCGACCACTGCTCTGGATGTGACCATACAGGCGCAGATACTGGAATTGCTGCTGGAACTGCAGAAGAACACCGGCATGGCACTGGTGCTGATTACCCACGACATGGGCGTGGTGGCGGAGACGGCCAGGCGCGTCAGTGTGCAATACGCCGGACAGAAGGTGGAAGAGCAGGAGGTGCAGGCACTGTTTGCCAATCCACACCACCCGTACACCAGTGCCCTGCTGGCAGCGCTGCCCGAGCGTGCAACCACCCGGCGACTGCCCAGTATTCCCGGTGTGGTACCGGGTCAGTTCGACCGACCGGCAGGTTGCCTGTTCTCCCCGCGATGCGCCTTCGCGGATGATCGTTGCCGGCAGGTGAATCCCGCTATGGCGGCGGCCGAACTGGGCCATGCCCGTTGCCATTACCCGCTCATCCAGGGTATTCCACAGCGGGAAGTGTCATGAGCCAGGCTGTCGACGACACGCTGATCGAAGCGCACGGGCTGAGTCGCCACTACGATGTATCCAACGGTTTTTTCGGTGGCCAGGCCACTGTCAAGGCGCTCAGTAATACCTCATTTCGCCTGCAGGCAGGCCGGACACTGGCGGTAGTGGGTGAGTCGGGTTGCGGCAAGTCCACGCTGGCTCGTGTGGTGACGATGATCGAAAAACCGACCGCTGGTACGCTGACTCTGGACGGCCATCACCTGAGCAGTGAGGTGATACTCAGCGATGCGCAGCAGGCAGCACTGCGGGCCTCGGTGCAGATCGTCTTTCAGGACCCCTTCGGGTCTCTCAATCCACGCCAGACCATCGGGCGGATACTCGAAGAGCCTGTGCTGATCAACCGCCCGGATGTCTCGGCGGCGCAGCGCGAACAGCAGGCGCGCGCCATGCTGGAGATGGTCGGATTGCGTCCTGAGCATTATGATCGCTACCCGCACATGTTCTCCGGTGGTCAGCGACAACGCATTGCAGTGGCCCGGGCATTGATGCTGGAGCCGCGGATTCTGGTCCTCGATGAACCGGTGTCGGCGCTGGACCTGTCCATCCAGAGCCAGATTCTCAATTTGCTGGTGGATCTGCAGGAGCGCCTGAATCTGGCCTATCTGTTCATCTCGCACGATCTCTCGGTGGTGCGTCACATGGCCGATGATGTCATGGTGATGTACCTTGGGCGAGTCGTGGAAAAGGGTGCAGCCGCTGCGGTGTTCGGATCACCCCGGCATCCCTACACACAGGCGCTGCTGTCCGCCACGCCGGTTGCCGATCCGGGCCGCAAGCAGACACGCATCCGTCTGCAGGGCGAGTTACCCTCACCGCTGAATCCGCCGGTCGGTTGTGCATTCCATCCGCGCTGCTGGAAGGCCGAAGAGCGTTGTCGACAGACTGCCCCTGAACTGGACGACACCGAGGTTCATCCGGTTGCCTGTTTCTTTCCATTGTAATCGCTGCGTATGCGTGCGTGGCCGGTGAGCTGACAGAGGGAATTGATCGATGACACCGTTGAAGATTCTGCTGGCCGGGATAGGCAATATGGGGCGCAGCCATGCGCTGGCCTGTCACCGGCATCCGGGTTTCGAGGTGGCAGGGCTGGTCAATCGTTCGACGGTGACGCTGCCTGCAGAGCTGGCCGGAATCCCGATGTACTCCGATTTCCACACAGCGTTGGCTGCGGTGGACTGCGACGTGGTGTCCATCAACACCTACTCGGATTCTCATGCCGAATACGCAGTGGCGGCCATGCAACGGGGCCGGCATGTGTTCGTGGAAAAACCGATTGCCACGAGCGTTGCCGATGCCGAGAAGGTCGTCGATACGGCCAGCCGGCTGAAGCGCAAACTGGTCGTGGGTTATATCCTGCGCCACCACCCGTCCTGGATTCGCCTGATACAGGAGGCACGTGATCTGGGAGGACCCTTCGTGTTCAGGCTCAATCTCAACCAGCAGTCATCCGGTTCTGCCTGGCAGACGCATCAGCGCCTGATGCAATCCACCTCACCGCTGGTTGATTGTGGGGTGCACTACGTGGATGTGATGTGCCAGATCACCGATGCGCTGCCGGTGCAGGTCAACGGCATGGGGCTGCGCCTCAGCGATGCCATCAGCCCGGACATGTACAACTACGGGCAGTTCCAGGTGCGCTTCGATGACCGATCGATAGGTTGGTATGAGGCCGGCTGGGGACCGATGATGTCCGAGGCCGCCTTTTTCGTCAAAGACATCGTCTCCCCCAACGGTTCAGTGTCCATCGTCATGGATGAGGCTGCGCGCTCCGATGACATCGACACACACACCCGCACGGCCCGCATTCGAGTGCACCGGGCCGCACTGACCGCAGACGGAGAATTTGCCGCGCCGGATACCCTGCTGGACATGCGCGATGAGCCGGACCATCAAGCTCTGTGTGAGCGCGAGCAGGCGTTCCTGCATGATGCCATCGTCAACGACCTGGATCTGTCACGACACTGGCGTGATGCCGTGCAGTCGCTGCGTATCTGCCTGGCCGCCGACGAAAGTGTCCGAACCGGCAAGGCGGTGGATCTGTAGCGGACCATTCATCAGCCCTGCTGCCGCATCCATCGTTGTGACGGCATGGTTTCACGTTGAGGAGAGAGCCACATGCATACCAATCTCAAGATCGATTACCTGGAACTGCCGGCGCAGAATTTCGATGCGCAGCAGAGCTTCTATCAGCGCGTGTTCGACTGGACCTTCCAGGATTACGGGCCTGAGTACCGGGCGTTTTCCGATGGCACGCTGGATGGCGGGTTCTACAAGTCGACCCAGGTGTCCAGCTCGCAACTGGGGGCAGCACTTGTCATATTTTATGCCAGTGACCTGGAGGCAGTGGAGCAATCGGTCGTGGAAGCCGGGGGTGCCATCGTCAAACCCATATTCTCGTTCCCCGGCGGCAGGCGTTTTCATTTCACCGATCCGCATGGCAACGAGCTGGCGGTGTGGACCGATGTCATGCCCGCGTCAGGATGAATGGCATATTGACACTCCAGGCTGCACGCTGATGATGCCCGTAGGGTCATTGGTGACCAGGGCTTGCGCAGGGTAACCGGCGAGAAAGCCTGCCACACGATTGCGCCGCATCGACTGATCGAGAGCCTGTGTTTCTCCAGGCTGATCATCATCGGGCAACAGTTGCGATATCGCGGCTTAACCTCGCCGGTTTCGTATCAGGCAATCCGGTCCGCATTCAGGACATCACGCATCCTGTCTCACTTCGTGGGATCAAGGCTACGCCGGACGCTTGAAATCATCAGGCCGCTCAAACTGACCAGCGGCCGTCACAATCAGACCTCGGGTTTTCAGTATGGCTCAAGCTGCGCGACAGTCAAGAGTTATAGCTGCTGATACACGCACTGATATTCATGCGGCTTTAAAATCAATTTTCTGCACAGCAGTAAGATCTGTCGACTCACGCGCTTTCCACAGATCGAAGTTGTACTGCATTGCTATCCAACTCTCAGGTGACCTGCCTAGTGCCTTCGATAGCCGTAAAGCCATGGAAGGACTGATACCACTTTGATGATTGATAATCCGGTTCAGCGTTGAAGCAGAAACTCCGAGATTGTCTGCCAGCATGCGCATGCTGATTTCAAAGGGCTCGATATACGTTTCTCGAATGAAGTCACCCGGGTGTGGGGGATTGCGCATTCTCATCAGTGATATCCCTCATAATCAAGCAACTGACCGTTGCCATCGACAAATGTGAATGTGAGCCGCCAATTCCCACTCACCGAAACAGACCATCTACCTTTCCTTTCCCCCTTCAGGGGATGCAATCGATATCCCGGCACATCCATGTCGTCAATAGTGGTTGAAGTGTCCAAGGCCGCTAGCATTAGACGCAGACTGTTTTCATGCGCCGCCTGGATACCTTTTTTGCTACCTGATTCGAAAAACTGTTTGAGTCCTTTGTGGCGAATCGACGTGATCATGCACGAAGTTTAGCATGTTGCGCACCACGCATCAATAGTGATTCGACAGAACTGATGGGCGGGTGATCATTAGGAGTTGACCTGACTGCCACTGTCCGACCACAGCCCTTTCGGATGGATACCATACCCGTCATGAGAACCTGGGCCGACCGGCTGCTTCAAGCTGTTTGCAGACTAAACGAAAGCTTAGTCAGAGCAATACGCAAACAGCCGGTGTTGGCCGTTCAGAGACTGTAGCCGACGCAGATAGCGTCTATCTGAACGACCGCTATCCAGTTG
>JABDKN010000038.1 GCA_013002205.1 Granulosicoccus sp. | reverse complement strand
CAACAACAGATTGCGTTTTTGCAAGACAGTGACAGAACCAGCGGCGCCGCACGACACTTAGTGTAGAACAGAAACAACACTTGGCCAGTCCGAAATGTAAGAATAACCGAGAAATGACCTCTCGTGGTTTTTTTGCCACACTTTTTGTTGCGTACGTGTCAGGGACTTGGCAACCACGTGCAAATAACCGTTCGGGAGGTGCTGTCGGCGCACGGACAGGGTGGCATCGCCAGGCACGCCAGAACCGGATCAGGCGCCGTGAGGATTACTACTTCTCGGGCCGCGACTTTAATCGACCGGGGAGGGAGCCTGACAGTCGTGTGTTGGTGTCGCTACGGACAACGGAGCCCGATTCATCACCTGAATCGATGAGCTGGCATGGCAGGCCCGGTCCACCACCTTCAGGCCTGCCGGCCACCAGCGGCGCGGATGATCAACGGCAGCAAGGACGTCCGGCGGTGATCAGGTGAGCTTGGCCGCCTGTCGTCGGCTCACCGCGCGGCGCTTGGCGTCGCTGGACGGGTTGCTGGCTGCAGCCGAATCTTCAGGCAGTGTGATGTTGAGTTCCAGCACATCACAGTCATCCTGGGTTTCCAGCTGCACAGAGAGTGCATCATCCCCCACGGCCACGTATTTCTTGATGACATCCAGGATGTCCTGCTTCAGCATCGGCAGGTAGTCCGGGCCGTCACGTCCCGTGCGTTCATGTGCGATCAGAACCTGCAGGCGATCCTTGGCAACCTTGGCTGACTGATCCTCTTTATTACTTCTGAAAAATCTGAAGAAGCCCATGGCAATCTACCCGAATAGTCGCGACAGGAACCCTTTTCTTGGGGCATCCATGAAGCGATGTGGCTTGGCCTCGCCGAGCAGGCGATCGATGGCATCTGAATAAGCCTGCCCCGCTTCGCTTTCGTCGTCGAGTATGACGGGCTTCCCTGCGTTGGAACAGTCCAGCACTGACGGTGATTCAGGGATGATGCCGAGCAGGGGGATGGCCAGCAGATCGACGATGTCATCGACACTGAGCATTTGCCCGTCCTTCACCCTCGTCGGGTTGTAGCGGGTAATCAGGAGGTGTTCCCTGACGGGTTCCTCATTCATCTTGGAGCGTTTGGATTCACTCTGCAGGATGCCGAGAATCCGGTCGGAGTCCCGGACCGATGACACTTCCGGATTGGTGGTCACGATCGCCTCGTCGGCAAAGTAAAGGGCCATCTTGGCGCCTTTTTCGATACCTGCCGGAGAATCGCAGATGATGTAGTCGAAGTCACTCTTCTTGAGCTTGTGCATCACCCGGGCGATGCCTTCGATGGTCAGGGCATCCTTGTCACGCGTCTGCGAGGCAGGCAGGATGTACAGATTCTCGATGCGCTTGTCCTTGATGAGCGTCTGGTGCAGGCTGGCTTCCTGGTTGACGAGGTTCACCAGGTCGTAGACGACACGCCTTTCGCAACCCATGACGAGATCCAGATTCCGCAGACCGACATCGAAATCGATCACGACGGTCTTGAACCCGCGTTTGGCAAGGCCAGTGGCGATGGATGCACTGGTAGTTGTCTTGCCGACACCACCCTTGCCAGATGTTACGACGATTGTCTTGGTCAAGCTTCCACTCCCAAAAAATAAAACAGATCTAGAGCGGCTCTATATTGAGCCTGTCTTTATCGAGCCAGATTTGTGCGGGTTTTCCGCGCAGTTCTTCCGGTATTGTCTCGAGCATGCGGTAATTGCCTGCCACTGACACCAATTCTGCCTCCAGTGATTGACAAAAAATGCGCGTTTCCGTATTCCCCGAAACCCCGCACAACGCTCGACCTCTTAACGGGCCGTAGATGTGGATATTATTATCTGCAATGATTTCCGCTCCCGGGCCTACCTGGCCCATTACTATCAGATCCGTATCCCGTGCATAAATCTGCTGTCCCGAGCGCACAGGTTTGTCGATCAGGACTGGTGCCTTGACGACATACTCCACTTCCCGCGGAACGGAAAGATCAACATCCGGTGTGGTGGCCAGGGAGTCATCCAGCATCCCTGACTGGTCTGCCTTGACCCCTGTTTGCGTTGCCGATGATTGCCCGGCGTCGGGCTCCTTCCGCGCCTTTGCGCTTCTGCGCGCACCACTTTCAATCAATGGTATCGCGATTGACAGTGCCAACGGTGAAGATTTGTTACCGATGCTGGCCACGATGGGGACCAGATTGTGTCTCTTTATGCACTGAAGCAATTCAGCACCGTCGATCGTGGTCTCCTGTTGCTCCAGAACGCTCAGGTCGAT
>JABDKN010000037.1 GCA_013002205.1 Granulosicoccus sp. | reverse complement strand
CTGCTGAGCATCATCGCTGCGGTGCTGAAGCCTCAGACCGGAGCGGTGCGCGTCAACGGTATCGATCTGCAGGGATTGACCGGAGCATCAGCTGATCGCTTTCGGGCCGATCATATCGGCATGGTATTTCAGCAATTCAACCTGCTGCCGTTTCTCAGCGTACTGGAGAACGTGCAACTGCCCTGCCGCTTCTCCTCGCGGCGGCGTGAGCAGGCTCTGGCGCAGGGGCACAGCCTGTCGCAGGAAGCCATTCGGTTACTGCAGGCCATGCATCTGCCCGTCGAATTCCATAGCTACCGCTCAGCCATGCAACTGAGCGTCGGGCAACAGCAGCGTGTGGCCGTTGCCCGGGCGTTGATGGGCAGGCCGTCACTGGTCATCGCCGATGAACCTACCTCCTCACTGGATGCTGACGCACGCTCCGCCTTTCTCGAACTACTTTTTTCCGAGCTGGCTGACAGCGGCGCATCGTTACTGTTCGTCAGCCATGACACATCGCTGCAATCGCAGTTCGACCGTAGCCTGGCACTGGCTGACATTAATACCGCCGCTGCCGTTCAACCAGCACCGGGCCGTCACTAAGATGCTGAACATTGCCTGGCACAGTCTGCGTAACCGATGGCTGAGTGCGTCTCTGGCGGTTCTGGCAGTTGCCATGAGCGTGGCCCTCATATTGACGGTCGACAAGGTGCGCCGCGATGCCCGAACCAGCTTCATACAGACACTCTCCGGCACGGATCTGATCGTCGGCGCGCGCAGTGGCTCGGTACAGCTGCTGCTTTACGCCGTATTCCGGATGGGTAGCGCTACCAATAACGTCAGTTGGACCAGCATCGAGGAATTGCAGGCACGTGACGCAGTAGACTGGCTGATACCCCTGTCCCTGGGCGATTCTCACCGAGGTTTCAAGGTATTGGGGACATCGGCGGACTACTTCACGCATTATCGGTACGGCAACAAAAACCAACTGTCTCTGGCCCGCGGTGCACTGTTTGATGATGTCTTCGATACCGTGATTGGCAGTGAGGTCGCCAGGAAACTGGACTACGCCCTGGGCCAGCAGATCGTCGTTGCACATGGCACGGGCAGCATCGGCCTCATGGAACATGACAAACAGCCATTCAGGGTCAGCGGCATTCTCCAGCCCACCGGAACGCCGGTGGATAACACCATCCATGTCAGTCTGCAGGGTATCGAAGCCATGCACGTGGACTGGCAAAGCGGCATGAAGGTTCCCGGTGCCGATACCGGGGCGGACACCCTCCGCACCATGGACCTGCAACCCAAAGCGGTGACCGCAGCATTGATCGGACTCAAGTCCCGCGCAGCGGTCTTCCGCGAGCAACGGGCCATCAATGAATATCGTAGCGAACCACTGCTGGCTATTCTGCCGGGAGTTGCCATGCAGGAGCTGTGGTCTCTGGTGCGCGTTTTCGAAAGCGCGTTACTGGTGGTGTCCTCGTTTGTCGTTCTGGCCGGCCTGGTCAACCTGGTTTCTGTCCTGTTCGCCGGACTCAACGAGCGACGTCGCGAGATGGCCATACTGCGCGCCGCCGGTGCCCGACCTGCCAATATCTTCCTGTTGCTCGTCGCGGAATCAACGCTGCTCAGCGTTTTCGGCATCATTTTTGGAATGGTATTGCACACCCTGGTTGTCGGTGTCGGCTCTGTCTGGGCGCAATCCCATTTCGGCCTCGACCTGTCGCCTACGCTGCCCACAGGTCGGGACCTGGCTGTGCTGCTGGGTATACTGTCGGCCGGGGTGCTGGCCGGTTGCCTGCCGGCCTGGCGCGCTTATCGGCAATCCGTAGCCGATGGTCTCATGCAGCGAATGTAACGAATGTAGCGATCGAGGCAAGTAATTCGAAAATCCTGACGGACACAAACATTATGCAAAAGCACACTATCAGACAACGAGCAACACTGTTGATTTCTACCGTTTTACTGCTGGGCATCGTCGCCAGTGCACAAGCCTGGTGGTGGAAATCAGACGACGCGTCCAATTCGGTTGACGCTACCGAACTGCAATGGGAGGACATGGTGCCCGAAGGTTTCGTCCCAATGCAGAGCCCACTGGGAAACATGTCGCAGGAACAGATCGATAAACTGTTCGATGGCAGTGAGGAATCGAACCGCGAGCTGGCGGAAATCGAAGAGATGATGGCATTTGCACCCACGGTGCCTGAGCTGGATGGCCAGCGTGTCAAACTTCCAGGTTATGTCGTCCCACTGGACTTCGATGGGCAGACCCAGATGACGGAGTTCCTCCTGGTACCCTACTATGGCGCCTGCATTCATACACCGCCACCACCGGCAAACCAGGTAGTACACGCCACCACAGACACCAGTGTGACCGTGGAGAATACGTATGAACCCGTCTGGGCTATCGGCACGATGCGTACGCAGACGGTACGCAGCAATCTGGCAGAGGCAGGTTATACGCTCGACATCGACGAATTGATTCCCTACCAGCAGACACAATCCGAACAATAGGCAAGCTGCATGGCAGCTGTCACTGCTTCAATTTATACCCGGAATTAAACATCGCCCACACCACCACCAGGCAGCCAATCAGGAAGCCTGCAATCATAAACAGGCTGAGTGTGACGCTGACGTCAGAGACCTCGAAGAAGCTCCAGCGGAAGCCACTGATCAGGTACAGCACCGGGTTGAGCAGGGCCAGCTTCTGCCAGAACTTGGGCAGCATGTTCACTGAACAAAAACTGCCGCTGAGAACCACCGGCGGGGTGTTGATCAGCAGCGGGATGGGTTGCCCAGCAATGATAAAGATTTTTCAATTACTACCGTGATTTCCTCATTGGCGCAAAACCTCAATCTCGGTCTGATGGCTGAAGGTGTTGAGAACAATCAGCAAGTTGAATTTCTTCGGCAAAAAGGCTGCGATGAACTGCAGGGTTTTCTATTCAGCAAACTAGTATGCGCGGCAGAGCTTGAATCGACCCTGTTATCGAC
>JABDKN010000280.1 GCA_013002205.1 Granulosicoccus sp. | reverse complement strand
ACCCGGCGGGTCACGCAATGACGAGGAAGTGATTGCTGCAGCAGACGAGCATGACATGGCCATGGTCTTTACAGGAGTGAGGCATTTCCGCCACTAGGTGTCTGCGCGGCAGAAAAATTTTTTCTGCCGCGCAGAGTCACGTGCAGGTGCCTCAGCCGAACAGCCAAATGAACCCCGAGTTGTAGCTGACGTGCAGGATCATCGGCGAGACCAGTGTCCGATGACGTTCCAGGGCCCGGCCGAACACCAGAGACGGCACCATGACCAGCGCTGCCCACAACGGTGGCTGACGCAACAGGTGCAAGGCGGCGAAGACTGTCGATGTCAGCAGGTTGGCCAGCGAAACCCCAGCGAAGCCGGTATTCATCGGCGATTTTTTCAGTAGCCAACTCTGCAGTCCACCGCGAAACAGGATTTCCTCGAGAACCGGACTGACAATCACGGCAATCAGCAGCAGCTCCGGGGAGAGCGGGCCTGCGCGTCGACTGACACCCAGGTGCAGCATGAGATACCAGCAGACAGGTGCTGCTGCCAAAGCCAGCCAGAATTCCGGGTCCGTCCAGAATCCCCGCTGCCTCACTGGCTGGTCCTGCTGCATTCAAGCGGACTTCAACCAGGTGGCGACATCCTCTGCGCAATAGGTAAGCACGGCATCACAGCCAGCTCGACGAAAGGCCATCATGGTTTCCAGCACGATGGCTTTTTCGTCTATCCAGCCCTGTGCAGCGGCTGCCTTGAGCATCGCGTATTCACCGCTGACATGATACGCGTAGGTCGGCACGGCGAAGGTGTCCACGGCGCGACGCACGATATCGAGATAGGGCAGGCCGGGTTTGACCATGATCATGTCAGCACCTTCCTGCAGATCAGCGGCGATTTCGTGCATCGCCTCATTGCTGTTGCACGGGTCGAGCTGATAGGAGCTCTTGCTCGATTTGCCCAGTGCAGCGGCAGCCCCCACGGCATCGCGAAACGGCCCATAGAAGCTCGATGCATACTTGGCCGCATAGCTGAGAATTCGCGTATGACGATGCTCACCGGCCTCCAGTGCTTCGCGAATGGCGCCAATCCGACCATCCATCATGTCGGAGGGTGCCACGACGTCCGCACCGGCATCGGCGTGGGAGAGGGCCTGCCTGACCAGCGCGTCCACGGTTTCGTCGTTCATGATGTATCCGGACTCGTTCATCAGTCCGTCGTGGCCATGCGGAGAGTATGGATCCAGCGCCACATCCGTGATCACACCCAATTCCGGAATTTGCGCCTTCAGAGCCCGGATAGCGCGTTGAGCCAGACCTTCAGGGTCCCAGGCGCCCCGGCAATCATCCGTCTTGGCAGTGTCTTCGGTGACCGGAAACAGCACGATTGCAGGCACACCGAGCGCATGAACGGTGGCCGCCGATTCCAGCAGGTGGTCGATACTGAGCCTGTCTACCCCGGGCATGGAGGGTACCGCTTGCCGCTGATTCTGCCCCTCGACGATAAAATACGGCTGGATCAGCATATCCACGGTGAAATGATGCTCCTGCATCAGTCGCCGGCTGAAGGCATCGCGTCGCATCCGACGCGGCCGGTTGCCCGGAAAAGCGGCCCTGATCCCATATGCGGCGTTATTGCTCACGATGTCGAGTATCCGTGGTTAATGAGGTTGTCAGACATGGCCACCAGCAGGCGCGGCGGGAGGTTCGACGCTGCCGGGGAGCAGTGGATTGTCGCACGCACACCCCTGGTACCGGCTGCACTAACTTAGCGTGAATCAGCCAGCTTGTGTCGACGGGACACCGCATTCCCGTGCTGGCAGGCACACGGACGGGCGGGGACACCAGGAGGGCAGGGGACATTGACAGGCTGGCGACATCCACGGTATGTGATGCAGGGTGCGCTGCACCGGCTCCATTAACGGTACAGTACGGTTATATCGCTGTGCCGGACGGGGCCAGGCTGACACAACCGGTAGTGGCGAACTGGTTCTCGTCCGGTAACCCTGGCCGGGCCGGTATGAACGGATTTGCCAGTCACTCTGCAGTCCGAATCGACAGGAAGACATTGATGAACGATCCAGCAGCATCAGTCAGTCGTCCACCTCTGGTGAAGGTGGCATCGTACAGGCCATTCACCGGCGCCATGAGTCCGCTATGGCGTCTGACCAGCGTGCTGGTAGCCCTGGTGGCGACCCTGTGTCTGCTGTTTGCCCCGGGTGCACCTGCCGACGTGGCAGGCAAGGCGCAGCCACGGTTGCCCACTCTGGATCTGCTGATCGATGGCAAGCCCTTGACTGTCGAACTGGCGGTGACGGGTCAGCAACGCTACATGGGGCTCAGCTTCAGAACGTCCATGCCTGAAGACAGTGGCATGCTGTTCGTCTACGAGGCAGAACGCCCGCTGACGTTCACCATGCGCAATACGCTCATTCCGCTATCCATCGCGTTCATCTCCAGCGACCTGGTGATCAACGAGATACACCTGATGAATGTCGGGCCGAACCAGTTGTTCGACTCCGAACGTGAGGCCCGGTATGCGCTGGAAGTGAATCAGGGCTGGTTTACCCGAAACGGCATCGGGCCCGGTGCGCAGATCGTCATGCGCTGACGCGATGCGGTAGCATGGGCACCTGATCAATTCCATTTCAGGAAACTGCCACCGTGGCTACCGACAATCCCATCCTTACCTTTCACGACGGTCTATGGCAGCAAGGCAGCGTGCCGGTAATGCGATCCGCTGACCACGGCACCTGGCTGGGCACACTGGTGTTCGACGGTGCTCGCCATTTCGATGGGGTCACACCCGACCTGCAGGCACATTGTGAGCGAGTCAATAATTCCGCTGTCAGCCTGGGCATGATACCCACCCTGAGTACACAGCAGCTCGTCGACCGGGTAAAGGAGGGACTGGCTCAGTTTCACAAGGATGCCGCCGTGTACATCCGGCCGATGTACTGGTCGACGGATTACGGAGATGGCTTTATCAGCGCTGATCCTGAATCGACGGATTTCTGCCTGTGCCTGCAGGAAATTCCCATGCCTCCGGCGGCCAACGCGGCACGGCTCACGACCACACGATTTCGTCGACCTTCACTGGATGTCGCTACGGTCAACGCCAAAGCTGCCTGTCTGTATCCAAACAATGCGCGCATGATGCGTGAAGCGGTCAGCAAGGGCTTTACCAATGCACTGGTGTGCGACACGCTGGACAATGTCGCTGAATCTGCCACCAGTAACGTGTTCATGGTCCGTGATGGTGTCGTGTTCACCCCCATACCCAACGGTACGTTCCTGGACGGCATTACGCGCAGGCGTATCATTGGACTGCTGCGCAGCCAGGGGGTCACGGTGCATGAATGCGTGCTCAAGGTGGAGGATTTCCATGGCGCCGATGAAGTGTTCCTGACAGGCAATCTGGCCAAGGTGACACCGGTGATTGCCTTTGATGATACCCAGTACGATATAGGCCCGATCACCAGGCAGGCCCGCACGGGCTACCTGGACTGGGCACATGATAAGAACAGCACGCACAGCGGCTGAGGGAGACAGGATCTTGAAAAGACTTCCGCTGGGGCGTACCGACACCATGGTCAGCCAGTTGTGCCTGGGTAGCATGACCTGGGGTAGCCAGAATGATTCTGCAGAGGCGGCCGAACAGATCGACTGCGCGTTAGAACACGGCGTCAATTTCATCGATACCGCAGAGATGTATCCCACCACACCGATGTCCGAGGCCACGCTGGGAGACACCGAGACCATTATCGGGGAGTGGATTGCCCGCTCCGGCAGGCGAGACGAGCTCGTACTGGCCACCAAGGTCACCGGTGTCGGCAAGGCCTGGATGTATGGCGGCGAGGACATAACCGCCCGGAAGATTCGACGTTCCGTGGACAGGAGCCTCAGACGGCTGCAGACCGATCGCATCGATCTGTACCAGCTTCACTGGCCCAACCGTGGCAGCTACCACTTCCGGCAGAACTGGACCTACGATCCTGCCGGTCAGGCAACGGCGTCGGTGCTGGAGAACATGCACGAGGTTCTGCGTGAGCTGGATGCCCAGGTCAGGGCCGGCAAGATCATCCACGTGGGCCTGTCCAATGAAAGCAGCTGGGGAACGGCGCAGTATCTGTCTATCGCCGCGCGTGAAAACCTGCCGCGGGTGGTCAGCATACAGAACGAATACAACCTGATGAATCGCCTCTTCGATCTGGATCTGGCGGAGTTGTCACACCATGAAGCGGTCGGCCTGCTGGCCTTCTCACCGCTGGGTGCCGGCATGCTCAGCGGCAAGTACACCGACGGCATCGTACCCGCCGGATCACGACGTTCATTGAACGATAATCTCAGTGGGCGATACACGCCGCGCAGTCAACCTGTCTGTGAACTCTATGTGGCGCTGGCGCGCGACCATGGGCTGGAACCTGCGCAGATGGCGCTCGCGTTCTGTCTGTCGCGTCCGTTCATGACCTCGGTCATCATCGGTGCAACCACCATGGAACAGCTGAGAATGAACCTGGGTGCTGCAACTGTGGTACTCGGCGATGAGCTGAAGGCCGAGATCCAGAAAATCTACGAGCAAAACCCGATTCCCATGTAGGGCCGGCAGCCCGATCACGGGAATGACGGGTGTCTGCCGAACGGTCGCTGCTGCTGCATGTTATGGTCGCGCTCCTCCGACCAGTCCCGAAGGTGAGATGCTTCCATGTTGTGGCTTCCTGTCAGTAGTGCCGTATTACTGGGGATCGCGTTTTCCCAGCAACCGGTCATCAATGCGGCTGTCTCGAGAGTGCTCGGTTCACCGATAGCCGCCGCTGCCTGCTCTGTCTTCATTACCCTGTGCTGCCTGCTGGTAATGGTACCGTTTTCCAGTGGCACACTGCGTCTATCGGTACTGCTCACCTTGCCCTGGTGGACGGTACTGGGAGGTATGATCGGCGTGAGTATCGTGGCCGGCGGCGCTGCCCTGGCCCCGGTCACCGGAGCTGCATTGTTTTTCGTCTGCCTGGTCGCCGGGCAACTGCTCGGTGCCGCTGCGGCTGATCACAT
>JABDKN010000279.1 GCA_013002205.1 Granulosicoccus sp. | reverse complement strand
CCGGCACTACCGTAAATTCGTTGATGCAAGGGATTTGCACCGATCCGGTAAGCAAGTTCGGCGGGATGCTCCACGTTCCACATCGCAAGGTCCGCACGCATCCCGACTTTGATGATGCCGGTATCGTGCATACCCAGTGCTTTCGCTGCGTGCCGGGTAACCCCGGCAAGTGCTTCGGCAGGTGTCAGGCGAAACAACGTGCAGGCCATGTTCATGACCAGCAGCAGGGAGGTCAACGGCGAGGATCCAGGGTTGCAGTCCGTGGCAAGTGCCATCGGTACCGCGTGGTTACGAAAACAGGCGATCGGCGGCAATTGAACTTCTCGCAAGGTGTAGAATGCACCAGGCAGCAATACGGCAACGGTACCCGAACTGGCCAGGGCACGAGCATCCTCCTCATTGGCATATTCGAGATGATCGGCGGAGAGTGCGCCGTAACGTGCGGCAAGTGCCGTACCGCCCAGATGCGACAACTGCTCAGCATGCAGTTTCACTGGCAGATCGAGTTCTCTCGCCTTGTCGAACACACGTGCGATCTGTCCTGGAGTAAAAGCGATACCCTCGCAAAATCCGTCCACAGCGTCGACCAGCCCATCGATATGCGCGGCTTCCAGTGTCGGCAGGCAGACCTCCTCGAGGTAGGCATCACTTCGCCCTTCGTATTCCTGTGGCACGGCGTGAGCCCCTAGAAAACTTGTGCGGATGCGAACCGGTCTGACGCGCTCGATAGCGCGAGCGGCGCGCAACATTGCAATCTCTGTGACGTGATCCAGTCCATAGCCTGACTTCACTTCTATTAGTGATACACCTTCGGCAAGCAGGGCGTCGATTCTTGGTAACGTGGAGGCAAGCAGTTGGTCGACAGTGGCAGCGCGGGTCGCCTTCACTGTCGAGATGATGCCACCACCGGCACGCGCCACCTCCTCGTAGCTTGCACCCTGCAGACGCATTTCGAACTCGCTCGCCCTGTGGCCGCCATGCACAATATGCGTGTGGCAGTCGATCAGGGCCGGCGTTATCAGGCGCCCACCGCAATCATGTCGTTCGTAATGCGCAAATTGTGCAGGCAGGTTGGCGTCCCGGCCAACCCACTCTATCGAGCCATCGTCGATAACTACGGTGCCGTTCTCGATAAGACCATAGGGCTGATCTCCGTCCAGAGTGGCAAGAGTCGTGTTGACAAGACGCACAGGATTCCCCCTCTCTACGGCAGATAAGGATTCGGCACTCAACCGGTGATACCCGGCAGTTCCAGGTGATGTTCACGTGCACAATCCAGCGCTTCAGGGTAGCCGGCGTCTGCGTGTCGCATGACACCGGTTGCCGGATCGTTCCACAGCACCCGTGCAATCCGTCGATCAGCCTCTTCCGTCCCGTCGCAGCAGATCACCATACCCGCATGCTGTGAAAAACCCATACCCACACCACCTCCATGGTGCAATGACACCCAGGTGGCGCCTGACGCGGTGTTCAGCAGGGCATTCAACAACGGCCAGTCGGACACGGCATCGGAGCCATCGCGCATGGCTTCGGTCTCGCGATTCGGTGAAGCCACAGAGCCTGAGTCCAGATGATCGCGACCAATGACAACCGGCGCTGACAGCTCCCCGTTTCGCACCATCTCGTTGAACGCCAGCCCTAGCTTGTCGCGTACACCAAGCCCCACCCAGCAAATGCGTGCAGGCAGCCCCTGAAAGGCAATGCGCTCACGCGCCATGTCCAGCCAGTGATGCAGATGGCTATCATCTGGCAGGAGCTCCCTGACCTTGGCATCAGTTTTGTAGATGTCTTCGGGATCCCCGGACAAGGCACACCAGCGGAACGGCCCGATGCCGCGGCAGAATAACGGCCGGATATAGGCCGGGACGAAACCCGGGAACGCAAAGGCGTTCTCCAGCCCCTCCTCCCTTGCAACCTGACGGATGTTGTTCCCGTAATCCAGTGTCGGGATACCAGCATTCCAGAATTCCACCATCGCGGCAACCTGGATTTTCATACTGGCGCGCGCCGCTGACTCCACCGCCTTCGGATCACGTTCCTGTTGATCGCGCCACTCAGCAACGCTCCATCCTCGGGGCAGATATCCGTGTATTGGATCATGGGCGCTGGTCTGGTCGGTGACCAGATCCGGGCGAACCCCGCGACTGACCAGTTCGGGATAGACATCTGCGGCATTGCCGATCAGTGCCACCGACTTCGCGTCGCCGCTCACTGTCCATTGTTCAATCATGGCCAGTGCCGCGTCGAGATCCCTTGTCTTCTCATCGACGTAGCGTGTGCGCTGACGAAAATCGGCACGGGTTTCGTCACATTCGACCGCCAGGCAGCAGGCACCGGCCATGACGGCGGCCAGGGGTTGTGCGCCACCCATACCGCCGAGGCCTGCCGTGAGTATCCAGCGCCCCTTCAGGTCTCCGCCGTAGTGTTGTCGACCGGCCTCGACGAATGTCTCGTAAGTGCCCTGTACGATTCCCTGACTGCCTATGTAGATCCAGGAGCCTGCGGTCATCTGGCCATACATCGCCAGACCTTTCCTGTCGAGTTCGTTGAAATGATCCCAGGTTGCCCAGCGTGGCACCAGGTTCGAATTTGCGATCAACACCCGAGGTGCATCACCATGGGTTTGGAACACGCCGACTGGCTTTCCCGATTGCACCAGCAGAGTCTGGTCCGACTCGAGATTGCGCAGGCTGGCGACGATCCGGTCGAAATCATCCCAGGTGCGTGCGGCACGACCGATACCGCCGTAGACGACCAGCTCATGGGGATTCTCGGCCACCTCCGGATGCAGATTGTTCATCAGCATGCGCAAAGGTGCCTCGGTCAGCCAGCTCTTGCATGATAGCGTGGTACCAGTGGCGGGCATCACCGTTCGCAGGTTATGACGTGGTCCGGGTTCAGGACTTTGCGTACCAGTGGTTGCCTTGTCGGATTCAGTCATACCGTTATTCCTGTGACGAAGTCATGAATACCAGCAACGTCGATAATCGTTCCGTCGCAAATCAGTGCGGCAGCTCTGGCGATGTCGTCCGCCATGAAGCGATCAGTATCGAGGCCAGGTACATGCGAGCGCAGAGCCTCGACAACACGACACAATGAAGGACTGGTCTTGAGCGGGGCACGGAAATCGATACCTTGCGCGGCGCACAGCAGTTCAATGCCGAGGATATGAGTCAGATTCTTGTTCATCCGCAGCAGTCGACGGGCAGCGTGCGCAGCCATGGAAACATGATCTTCCTGATTCGCTGAAGTCGGCGTCGAGTCGGTCGAGCACGGATTGGCCAGGTGTTTGTTCTCACTCATCAGCGCTGCACTGGTGACCTCGGCAATCATGAAACCGGAATTGAGTCCTGGCGCCGGGGTCAAAAAAGGTGGCAGGTCA
>JABDKN010000255.1 GCA_013002205.1 Granulosicoccus sp. | reverse complement strand
TGTCACTCGAGGTGAGTCCGTGAGCCAGGACGACGTTGCGACCTCCGGCCAGCAGATTTCCATGACTGAGCACCACACCCTTGGGTCTGCCCGTGGTACCACTGGTGTACATGAGCACGCCATCGGTTTGACCGTCAACCGGGCAGTCGACATCATTGCCCGGCGAAGCCTGGCGAGGCTTGCCTGCAAACTCTCCGGCGGAGCCGTTATCCATGATGTCGTCTAACAGTGCCTCATCCAGCAGAACCAGGGGTGGTCCGGCTTCCACACCTGACAGGCCCTTGCCAGCTGTTTTGTCGCTACGGTCGGCGCGTGTAAAGACATCACTGCGCAGCGCTTCACCTATCAGACCCTCGTGTTCAGCCTGCGTCAGCACCAGCGCTGCCTCAGAATGTGACAGCACGTAGGCAATGACATCCCGACCGGCTACCAGGTTCACAGCGACAGCCCGGTAACCGCCATACAGCAGACCCAGAATGGTGATGGCGCACACGTAGCCGTTGTGCATTGCATACGCAACACTCTGGCCGGGCTCAACACCTCTGGAGGCCACGAACGCTGCCACGGCACGCACCTTTGATTGCAGATCGGCATACTCCACGACCCGCCCCGACTCCACGTCGATCAGAAAAGGCTGCTCACCGTGATCACAGGCACGGGTGTCAATCAGCTCGCCCAGGGATGCCGGGTTATCCATGGCATTCTTGAGGCAGAAATTCGATCACCGTCATTGCCCGTTTCTGCGCCGCTCGCCCTGACATTGAAACGGATCAGTCATGGTGGGTGGACTCTGCGCTGCGATGATCATCCGGCGCCTGGTCGGTTGGAGACAGGCCGATCGAGCCTGAGGCATCCACCCGTTCCCCAATGGCGCGCCAGTAATCTGCAAACACATCTTCCAGCGAAGGTTGCACGGCGGGTATCGGCCGCACGATGCGCGTGATATTCATGAAGTGCCGATAGTGCAGATTGCTGTCTATCGAATTGCCCCCCCAACTGCCGCAACCCATCGACAGGGAAAACGGCAAGCCATTGTCGAACGACCCACCCGTGGCGAAACAATGCGCCTGGTTGACGATCACTCGACAGGTTGGCAGATTCAGGCCCAGGCTGAGGGCACGTTCGTCATTGCGGCTGTGAAGCCCCACCGAATGACCGGCACCCTGGTGCATGAGAATTTCCCGAACCTTATCAACTGCCGTGTCGAAGTCATCGCACACATACAGGGTCAGTGCGAGCGACAGCTTCTCGCCGGACTCGGGAGCAGACGCACCTACCGAGTCGCCCGGCAGGACAACGAACTTCGCCGTCCCCTGGTCGGCAATCTGCACGCCTGCCACGTCCAGGAACACATCGATATCCTTGGCAATCATGTGACGGTTGAGGTGGCCACCAGAGAAAAGTGCCGACTTGACAGCCTCGCTTGCCGTGGCATCCAGCAGACGTCCCCCCTGCTCGTGCAGGGCTTGCAGAAACTCGTCCAGAACCTCCCGCACCACCACGATGGCATTTTCCGAACTGCAGGACGTGGCATTGTCGAAGGTTTTCGAGGCCGCGATTTTTTCGGCGGCAGCGGACACATCGGCCGTCTCGTCCACGATCACGGTCGCATTGCCAGCACCCACACCGATCGCCGGCGTACCCGACTCATACGCTCGCCGGACATTGTCCTGACTGCCGGTCACGATGATCAGGTCGACCGACTCCATCAATCGCTGCGTCTTGATCTTCGACGATGGCGAGGCAACCATCTGCACCAGATCATGTTCCAGGCCAAGCTTGTCGAACTCAGCATGAATGAAGGCCAGCAGAGACTGGCAGACATCCACGCCCTTCGGTGAGGGTGACAGTATGATGGCGTTACCGCATTTCAGTGCGTTGATGATGTTGTTGGCGGGAGTGGCTGCTGGATTGGTGGACGGAACGACGGCACCTATCACGCCGATGGGACGGGCGATCTCGGTCAGGCCCTTGTCAGGATCATCGCGAATCACGCCGACACTTTTCACCGACTGGATATCGCGCAACAGGCCCAGAGTCTTGCGATGGTTCTTGATCACCTTGTCACTGACCCTGCCAAGTCCCGTCTGTGCCACGGCCTGAGTCGACAGCAACCGGTTGCGGTGAGGCTCCATGATGGCCCAGGCCGCCGCCTTGGCCGCCAGATCAAAACGTTGCTGGTCTGCACCCGCGGCGTAACGAGCCTGCGCGATGCGTGCCCGTACGAGCAGCGCATCCACTTCCGCCTCCTCCGCCGTCACGACAGTGTCCGACACTGCTGATTGCACGGTCACACTAACCTCCTACTTCAAACCGGCCAGTAATTCGGCCAGCGTCTTCTGACGGGCATCCCACATGGCCTGCACTTCTTCGCGACGCATGATCTTCATCGGAGAGCCACCTGCTGCCATCTGTTTAGCAACTCGTGCATCCTCGAACATCGCAGGTACCCTGTCAGCCAGTTTCTCGATGACCTGCGCAGGTGTGCCGGCAGGCACCATGATGCCCCTGAAATTAACCGATGCGTTGTCGACGTCAAAGCCGGACTCCATCAGGGTGGGAACATCGGGCAGGAACTCTTCGGATCGTGCCATATCCGCCACAGCCAGTATTTTCACACTTCCTGATTCGCGCGCACGATATGCGTCGGACAGATTATTGATGCCCGCGATGACATCGCCTGCAATGACCGCTTTCATGGCTGCCGCGCCGCCACCCTTGGTTGGAATGTAGGCAAGTTTGCCGCCGATCGCTTTCTCGATCTGCAACGCCGCAATGTGATGACCGACATAGAGTCCAGCACCCGACACCGTCACCTTCCCGGGGTTTTCCCTGGCAAATCCCAACAGTTCTTCGATGGTGTTGTATTCGCTGTCTGCACCCACCACCACTACGGCTGGATCGGCTCCCCAGTTTGCTATGGGTTCAAACGAACCGGCATCGTACTTCACACCGCCTTCGATGGATTGCGCAATGAAATGCGGAATGTTGTACGCCGCCACGGTGTAGCCATCGTTATCCGCTTCAGTGGCAAACCAGTTCCAGCCTACTCGGCCGCCTGCCCCGGGCTTGTTGATAATGACGATGGGCTGCGTCAGGTAGTCCTCGTTTCCCGCCATCATGGTAACGATACGCGCCTGAAAATCAGTAGCACCGCCGGCCCCGTAGGACACCATCATGGAAACAGGTCGTTCAGGATACCCTTCTGCCAAGGCCTGCACCGAGCCCGTAAGTGTGGCCGCAGCCAATACGGCAGTCATCAGTAATCGTTTTTTCATCATTTCTCTCCAGGTAGTTTTTCGTGTTTGAAATGGTCACACTAGAAATACAATCCACGTGGTGTCTGGACTTTCAACAACAGGCTGAACAGTGCATAGATCAACAGCATGAACAGGGCGCTGATCATGATGCGTTTGATCCATGAACGCAGCGATCGGTGCGAGGCAGGATCGTACAGGCTGTACAGGCACAGAAATGCTGCAAATGAGGCGACATAGAAACCCAGCGCCTTGGCAGCCACATACACCAGGATCATCATGACCGCCACACCAGGCGCTATGCGCAGCAGTGTCAGAGTCGACAGCCCGTCACCTACTCTGGCCAGGCCCAGAAAGGCACGGACAAAATTCCACAGCGCCAGCAGCAGCATGACGTTACTGATCAGCCGCGGAAACATGAAGGCCTCTGCCGGTTCACGGGTATGGCTCAAATACGCGACGGTGACTGCCAGTGCAAGTATCGCCGTGGCCGGAACCAGATGCTGGGCTCGCGCTGCCGATGTCATCTTGTGTGCAGGCAGGTTCATGGCGACACTCCGGGTGGCGAATCCTTCGCGTTGCCGGACTCCGGACCAGACGCATGGCCAGGCTGTTCGGATGCCCGCGCAATGTACTGATTGCTGCGCCTGCTGCTGAAATAACTCCAGGCGATCGACGCCAGCACCAGGCCCACCAGGGTCAGGTTGAGAGGGCCGGTCAGGAAATAGTCGACCGGTCCGTCCATGGCATTGGCTATCATGCTTCCCTGGATGAAATTGGCCTCGGCAATCGGGCCCAGTATGAGTCCGAGAACCAGTGGCGCAGCGGAGAAACCCACCTTTTCCAGTAGATACATACTCACGCCGAGCGTCAGCATGATGTAGACATCACCCATGGACTGCTGCACCGAATAGCTGCCAAACAAGGCCAGCACCATCACCGCTGCCGCCATGATCGGCGGTGGCACATGCGCAATCCTGGCCGCGTAACTCGCAATCCAGATGCCGAATACCACCATGAGTAGCTGTCCGATAAGCATGGAATTGATGAATGTCCAGGCCACTTCAGGGTAGTTGTCGAACAGGTCGGAGCCCGGAAAGATGCCGTGGATGAGCAGTCCACCGAGTAACACAGCCGCTGTGGGACTCCCGGGAATCGACAGGGTCAGCAACGGTACCAGAGAGGGTCCCACCATGGCATTGTTGGCTGATTCTGCAGCAATGACCCCTGCCGGATTGCCCTTGCCGAATGAGCCGGGGTCAGGCGAAAACTTGCGTGTCTGGTCGTAGGCCAGCAGACCGGCAATCTGCCCGCCAACACCGGGGATCAAGCCGATGATCGAACCGACCACGGTGCCGATGGACAGGGCCCTGACATTCTTTGACAACAGGCGCAACGATGACATCAGCGACTGCCTGCCCGTACTGATAGTGCGCAGGATGTGTTCAGTGCGACCACGTGCCAGCATTTCGATGATCTGCGGGATGGCAAAGATGCCAATCAATGCGGTGATGATATTGATACCGCCTGTCAGCGAATCATGAAAGATGAAGCGCTGGGCTCCCTGGATGTCGTCGTAACCGATCATTGACAGCCACAGGCCCAGGCAGCCCGACAGCAGGCCCTTGACGAAGGATCGCGAATCCAGGGACCCGATGACGGTGACACCCAGTATGGCCATCCAGAACAGATGCGACGGGCCGAATGCCAGCGCCCAGCGCGCAAGAACCGGTGTCAGGAAAATCAGCAGCAGCACGCCGGTCACTCCACCGACTCCCGACGCCAGAAAGGAGACGTGCAGAGCCTGCGTTCCCCGCCCCTGGCTGGCCATTGCGTGGCCATCCAGTGCGGTGGCGATATTGGCCGGAGCCCCGGGAATCTTCAGCAATATGGCACTCACCGCCCCACCCGCGACCGTCGCTGTATAGGCAGCGCCCAGCAGAATCAATCCCTGGGTCGCCGGCAGCTGGAAGGTGAATGGAATCAGCAATGCCACCGCCATGGTGGGCGACAGACCCGGGGTGGCGCCGAGGATGAGCCCACCCACCGTACCGCCCAGCAACAGCATGAACGACAGGGGCTCGAAGACGCCGCCAAAATACTGCAAGAACTCCATATACCGGTTTCCGAGCTGCCTGCACCCCACTCTAACCAATGAAAACAAAAATGCAAACGTTTACATTATCGGGGTGACTGCCCATAATCCTGGCACAGTACGGACTGCGGGGACTTACAGTGCGATGACCGGTTGGCCGGATCAGACAAGCGACGAGAATGCAATCAAACGTACCCGTTCGCGCAAGGGAGCGCCGGGGATACTGGATGTCGCGACACGCGCCGGTGTGTCCGGCGCGACCGTCTCGCGGTATTTCAACTCACCCCGCGTGGTCCGACCCGCTACCAGGAAACGGATCGAGCAGGCCGCTCGCGAGCTGGGTTACATTCGCGACCGGGTGGCCGGAGCCCTGCACGGCAGGATGAGTGGCAGCGTGGGACTGATCGTCCCGACCATCGATCACGCCATATTCTCCGAGCTGATCGAAGCCTTTTCCGCCTGCCTGCACCAGCACGACAGGACCATGCTGATCGCCAGTCATAACTATGATCTGGAGCGTGAGGTCGGCATCGTCCGCTCCCTGCTCGAGCGGCGCATCGACGCCATTGCCCTGGTGGGACGGGATCACGAGATTGCGGCTACGGAAATGCTGCGCATCCGCGGCATTCCCACCGTGTCGTTGTGGAACTCCCAGGGAGCACCCGGTATTCCGAGTATTGGTACGGACAATCGCCAGGTGGCCATCGACGTGACAGGCCATCTGCTGGAACTTGCGCATCATGCCATCGCACTGCTGTTCCCCGATACCAGGCACAACGACCGGGCGCGTGACAGGAAGGACGGTGTGATGACGACACTGCATGCGGCTGGTATCAACGTTCCACCCGAACGCGACCTGCCGTGTCCGTATGACACCGCCAGTGCCAAGGCCATTGCCCTCAAGCTGCTGCAGGATGACCCGCCGACAGCCTTCATTTGTGGAAACGACGTCATCGCGCACGGGGTGATTCACGCCGCCGTCAGGCTGGGCGTCAGGGTACCTGAGGAATTGTCGGTCGTCGGTATTGGCGACTTTCGCGGATCCTCGGCGATCGAGCCACCCCTGACCACGATTCGCCTGCCTGCAAGACGAATTGGTCAGCTGGCAGCGGAGACCTTGACAGACAAGGTCAACTTGCACAGGGTCTCCGAACTGCCGGATCGCATCCTGCCTGCAGAACTGATCATCCGTGAATCCACAGCGAAGGCTGGTCGATGATCAGCGTGCTCCCGGCCTACCTCCGTCTGCAGGCGCCGACTTGCCGCGCCTGCTATCGATTACAGTAGATTGAGACGCGGGAACGGGCAAGGAAGAACTCGTCGATTTCAATGCCGTATCGATGTCTCCAGCGGCGTCAGGCACCACGTCGTTTTTGCCAGATTCCATTGGCAGGGTGGATAGCCGATCCAGAGCCTGGCGTGACTGGCGCCAGCGAAACAGGTAGCCACCCATTGCGCCACCTGCAGTGGTGATAGTCAGCAAGCCCAGGGTCATCAGGTTGGTGGCCAGCAAC
>JABDKN010000252.1 GCA_013002205.1 Granulosicoccus sp. | reverse complement strand
GAGCCAGAACCGGAACCACAGCCAGAACCACAGCCAGAACCGGAACCGGAACCACACCCAGAACCTGAACCTGAACCTGAACCTGAACCTGAACCTGAACCTGAGCCTGAACCTGAGCCAGTTCCAGCTCCGGCGGATCTGGTGATACCCAGAATCGCCAGTTCAGCTGCTCCGAAGCTCGACGGCAAAGGTGTAAAAGTCGATGACCTGGGCAGATTGACCGGCGAATGGGCAGAGGCGGTGCAAAATGATAACAGTGGCGCACCACTGCTGATAGACAACCTGATCATCGACGTCGACGCGGAAGCTGCGGATGGAAGTCCTTTCCGACGCTGGGCTGCGATGCACGATGGTAGCTATCTCTACGTGCTCGTCATCGTGGACGATAATGGCGACAGGCATCGTGATTCAGGCACGTCACTGGCTCAGGATGACAGTCTCGAGCTGTTCCTGGATGGCGACAACAGCAAGTCGACCCGCTACGACGATAATGATTTTCACCGCCTGATTCCCCTCCAGCTGGCCGGCAAGGACAGACAGGCAGCAAACTCGGGTGATATCGCAGGGCCCAATTCGAGCAGGTCGCCACTTGGCCTGAAATTTACTACAGGCATCGGTTCCGGTCCCAAGGGACTGCGTCGGAAAAACTGGGAACAGGATGTCTACGAGTTACGTATCGATCTCGAATCCGCCGGTATCGACACCAACGCACCAATTGGTTTCGAGCTACAGGTCAATGATGACGACGGTGGCAAGAATCGGGAATCGAAATGGGCGTGGAAGCACCCGTCACGTGCCGACCGCGATGTCGATGGCACAGTCAGCAATCCGGCACTGATGGGCACTGTGGTGCTCGAGTGACGTTCACTCGCTACTGGCAATCAGCATCTGCTTGATATGCTTCAGATTTCGGCTTTCTGCCAGAAGCACGGCATCGATGCCGTTACTGTCCTTGAGTCTTGTGTTCGCACCGGATTGGATCAGGGTATCCACCAGTCGCTGCCGATCCCGACCCACGGCTGCCAGCAGGGCGGTACGTCCGAGGAAATCGGCCAGATCCAGATCGGCACCGCTGCGTATCAGTTGCACGACCAGATGCTCATAGCCCTTCTTGGTCGCCTCGATGACCGGGTAGGAACGATTCAGTGAGCGAGTGTTGACGTCAGCCCCTGCATCGACCAGGAACTTGGCAACCACCGGTTGCTCCAGCGCAATTGCGGCAGCCAGAGGAGTCTGTCCGTCGCGATCGCGACCATTGACATTGGCCCCTACAGCGATCAGGTTGCCCACCAGTTTGACCAGTGAAGATTGAGGCGCCTGCTGGATCGCAGTGACCAGTATGTCGTCGGGGAGATCGTTGACCAGTTGCTTGTCACGGACCATCATCTGGACTACTGCCGCACAGCCGGAACTGACTGCACGGGCCAGGTGCGACTGACCACGATGAACGATCTGTACCGACAGAGTCGGGTTGTCACGCATGGTGTTCTCAATCTGCACAATATTGCACCGCTGAACCTGCTCGGCAAAGAATGCCTGCAGGCTTTTCTGGTAACTGGGTTTGCTCAACAGGTGACCAGTCAGCACTTCGGCACACTCCGGTTTTCTGATGTGACTGACCAGTTCCTTGCCATGAATCAGCTCCGGAGTGCGCATGTC
This sequence comes from Granulosicoccus sp., assembly GCA_013002205.1. Taxonomy (GTDB): domain Bacteria; phylum Pseudomonadota; class Gammaproteobacteria; order Granulosicoccales; family Granulosicoccaceae; genus Granulosicoccus. Next base: position 9,519 of record JABDKN010000252.1, on the reverse strand, counting down.
GCCTTCGGCCCGCAGCAGAGACTTCAGGCGCTGCACATGACAGTCCCTGGCGGCGCGGCGATACTCGCCATACAGTCTGCGCAACGCCTGGTCACGCTCTTCCTCCGAGATCGACTGGACGGCTACAGGTTGGGGGTTACCGGCGAACTGCGGGTTGAACCGCGCTGACACCATCAACACGAACCGTTCGCCACCCAGGCGGCGGTCGGTGGCGATGGCATGATCCATCGCCGTCAGTCCCCGATAATCCTGTTGTGTGACCGAGGCACCGTGACTGAGCAGCAGTGCGACGACATCGCCGTGATTGCTGGTTATTGCAACCATCAGCGGCGTGCGGCGCTCGGAACTCAAGGCGCCGTTGTCCACATCAGCGCCGGCGTCGAGAAGACGTTCCACCACAGACAACTCACCTATCTTCGACGCCAGCATCAGCGGTGTATTGCCATTGACCACTGCATCAGGCTGGGCTCCCTGCTCCAGAAACGAGTCTGCAAGAGCAAGATCCCGGTTGGCAATAGCATTCATCAACTGGCTTTCCAGGCTGGCGGGCAGGTAGTTGCAGGCAGGTTTCAGCTTCTCCAGTACCGACGACGATATGGAATCACTGGTGCAGTTCCAGCTCAGCAGGCCACTGACAGGACTGACGCTGGGTGTGAACGTCATTGCCCGGGCACCGATTTTTTCGTCGAAATCGACTATGAGAACGCCTCCGCGATTGATGGCCACTCGTTTGACGCTGGTTCCAAAGATACTGCTGGGCGGCGGCAGATCGGCATCGGCGTTGTCATGCGGCATCACGCCATGCTTGACGTAGTGATCCGACACACGCAACTTTACTGGCGAGGTCAGATTGAACGCTTCTGAGAGCAAGGCCGCCTCGACGTACTGACCACGCGAGTGCCAGCTGTGCAGGGCACCTGCGCCGGTAGCAATCATGGCTAGTACAATGATGAGCAGTTTCACTAGTTCTATGAGACCGTGAGGAAGCGAGGTCAGGAGTTGCGTAAGGTGTCCGGCTCGCAATCCCTTGCCTTACCTCTTGCGTATCGACCCGAAACACCCCACCCTTGACGGATTGGTTGGCATTTCCAGTGGCTGTCGTCGCGAAGGGCACCGCTGTCAATTTGATGTCGATCACAGAACGAACATCACAGAAATCAGGAGTCCGCCTCACCCATGAACATGCCGGTTAGTCATCCCGCATTCGTCCACGTGCGCAGTGAGCACATCCAGTCTCTGGACATCGACGTCCACGAGTTCCGACATACCGCAACGGGAGCTCCACACGTTCATCTGGCCGCAGATAATCCCGAAAATGTATTTCTCGTCGGTTTGCGCACCGTACCCACGGATTCGACGGGTGTTGCCCATATTCTCGAGCATACCGTGCTGTGTGGCAGCGAAAAATACCCGGTTCGTGATCCGTTTTTCATGATGATTCGCCGCTCGCTGAATACCTTCATGAATGCCTTTACCTCGAGCGACTGGACAGCCTATCCATTTGCCAGCCAGAACCGGAAGGATTTCTTCAATCTCCTGGATGTTTACCTGGATGCAGTATTCTTTTCCAATCTGCACGAGCTGGATTTTGCCCAGGAGGGGCATCGGGTAGAGTTTGAGCAATCAGCCGATCCGGGATCGGACCTGGTCTTCAAAGGTGTCGTCTTCAACGAGATGAAAGGTGCCATGAGTGCGCCGACGAGCGTACTGTGGCAGACGCTCAGCAAGTATCTGTTCCCCAACAACACCTATCATTTCAATAGTGGCGGTGATCCGGAGGACATCCCGGATCTGAGTTATGAACAACTGAAAAGCTTCTACGAGACGCATTACCACCCATCGAACGCGGTATTCATGACCTACGGGAATCTGCCACCCGAGCAATTGCAGGCCCGCTTCGAAGAACAGGTACTGAACCGGTTCAGCCATCTGGATCGCACTATCCAGGTGGAACCTGCCAGGCGCTACCATGCGCCTGTGCGAGTGCAGGAATCTTATGCCACGCAGGATGCGGACACACAGGACAAAACGCATGTCGTCATGGGCTGGCTTTTGGGAGAAAGCATCGACCTGGACCAGAGGCTACAGGCTCATCTGCTCTCCAGTGTATTGCTTGACAACAGTGCCTCACCTCTGATGAAGGTCCTGGAACAAACTGAGCTGGGGACTTCCCCTTCACCCTTGTGCGGACTCGAAGACAGCAATCGCGAGATGATCTTTGCCTGTGGACTGGACGGGTCCAACCCGGAATGCGCGATGGCAACTGAAGGGCTGATACTGGAGGTTCTCGAAACGGTAGCCCGTGATGGCGTTCCGCAGGAACAAGTTGAGGCTGTTCTCCACCAGCTCGAAATGAGTCAGCGGGAAATCCGCGGTGACGGCATGCCCTTTGGCCTGCAACTGGCGCTCAGTGGACTGTCGTCAGCCATGCATCGCGGCGATACCCTGGCTTCGATCGATCTTGATCCGGCCTTGCAGCGCCTTCGTGATGCCGCAGCAAACAGGGACTTCATTCCGCAACTGGTGCGACAGCTATTGCTGGACAATGTTCATCGGGTGACATTGACACTGTCGCCGGATACCGCGATGAGTGAGCGTCGAAACCTGGCCGAGCGCGCCCGACTTGCAACCATGAAAGCTGCACTTCAACAGCAAGATGCCACGCGTATCGTGGAACAGGCTGCCGCGCTGGCAGAGCGCCAGGCGCAGGAGGACGACCCCGAAATACTGCCCAAAGTGACGTTGGAAGATGTGCCCGTGGAACTGCATATCCCGACATCCAGAATCACCACGATAGAAAAAGCCCCGGCCACCCTGTACGCGCAGGGTACCAATGGACTGGTATATGAACATGTCATCGTCGATCTGCCACAGCTCGAACCGGAACTCGCTGCAGTGCTGCCGCTGTATACCAGCATGCTTTCGGAGCTTGGCTCTGGTGGCCGGGATTATCTGGAGACGCAGTCCAGACAAGCTGCCGTGACCGGTGGCCTGTCGGCTTACACACTCCAGCGCGGCGCAATCGATGATGAGCAAGCGGTTACAGGTTTCATGTTTCTGCGTGGCAAATCACTGCTGCGCAATACCGATGCGCTGTCGACTCTCATGCTCGACACGTTGACGGATGTGCGATTCGATGAGCATGCGCGTATCCGCGAACTGATCGCCCAGACACGGGCAAGCCGGGAGCAGAGTGTAACCGGCAGTGGACACATGCTGGCCATGATGGCCGCCGCAAGTGGCATGAGCCCGACGATCAGGCTTTCACACCAGCTCAATGGACTGGCCGGTATCAAGGCACTCAAGGCCCTGGATGATTCATTGGGTGAGGAGGCGACGATGTCGGAACTGGCAGATCGCCTGGCCGCCATTCACACGTTGCTGCGCGGGGCACCGCGACAATTCATGATCGTCGCTGAAGAGGAGAATCTTGCCATCGTACAGAGCAGTATGAGCGCGGCCTTCGGAACATCCCCGAGCGTCAAGGATTTCCTTAAATTCGCACCCGCTCCGGTTCGTGAACAGACTCGACAACTCTGGACAACGAGCACGGAGGTCAATTTCAGCGCCAAAGCCTATCCAACCGTACCCGCCTCGCATGGTGACGCCGCGGCACTTGCGGTACTGGGACCATTTCTGCGCAACGGCTACCTGCATCGCGCCATCAGGGAAACCGGGGGAGCGTACGGTGGAGGAGCATCCGCTGATTCGGATACCGCATCCTTCCGCTTCTACAGTTATCGGGATCCCCGGCTGTGCGGAACGCTGGAAGACTTTGATACTTCGATCAAGTGGCTTCAAACCAACAGCCATGAGCCGCGTGACCTGGAGGAAGCCATCCTGAATGTCATCAGCGGTATAGACAAGCCTGGTTCGCCGGCAGGAGAAGCACGCAGTACCTTTCAGGCTGAATTATTCGGCAGAACTGCGGAGCAACGTAGAGCGTTTCGCCAGCGCATCCTGGAAGTCACTCTGGAGGACCTGCAACGTGTCGGATCACTCTATTTCGATCCGCAGAGAGCCAGTACTGGCGTGGTAACCAGTGAGAGGACAGCAGCAAGTGAGGATGTGGCAGCCCTGGGCCTGGAGATTCACCAACTTTGACATTTTTTGACATTGTCAGCTTTCGCGAGGCCAGGATTGACTAACGTAAAAAACCCCGAACACGTCGGGGTTTTTCCCTATTAGTCATGTCGGATGAGTTACACACTGTCCGACGCCCCACCAGATGCCTGAAGACTATAAAGCCTCAGTCTTCACTACCGTCAGTGTCGCCCACTTTGTTGTTGTTAGCCGTAGACGCCCCTTCAGGGTCTCCGGCCTGAATACGCTGGTATATTTCTTCGCGATGCACACTGACATCGGGTGGCGCAGTAATTCCTATGCGCACTTGCTTCCCTTTTACACTGAGAATGGTGATGGTAACTTCGTCACCTATTACAATTGATTCATCAGTCCTTCTGCTCAGAATCAACATCCGGTACACCCCCTGATCACAAAACAAAAATCGTTAAAAACCGCCGCACCTCCTTTTACTCAGGCTGGTTAGCCTTGACGGGACGGATTACAACTACCATCAGAATGCAATAGACTGAGCTGCCTCCCATCCATCCCTTCCCTTAGTATGACTCATCCTAGACTTCAACACACAATTTTGGGGGGCTAAGTTTTTTGTTCAGCATCTAATTTCCTGCCTTTTCCATCAGGTCAACAGATCCTTTTATGGAAATTCACAGGTTGGAAGCCATTTTTTCCTGGCCTTTTGAGAACTTTTCCCTTCAGTTTTGACAGATGTGTACGCTATTTGCTGGACCAGTCCGCACTTAAGTCAAATTCTGAGTCCCAATACATGAAAACCAAACCTGTCAAGAAGACTGTTTCTCGAAAGCCTGCAGCGACGACTACTGCCAAGACAACGGTAAAAAAGTCATCAGCTGGAAAGGCAGCCGCGGCGCGTAAGTCAACAGCCAAACCAGCGACCAAAAAACCTGCTGTAAAAAAGTCAGCCGTGCAAAAGTCAACTGCAAAAAAGCCGGCTGCTCGCAAGGCAGCTCCTGCCAGGAAGCCAGCTACTGCTAAGAAGCCAGCTACCCGTAAAGCCGCTACTACAAAAAAGCCCGCTACTCGTAAGGCTGCTGCCAGGAAGCCTGCTACGCGCAAGACTGCTAAGCGTAGCTGAGCTGTGTAGCGGAACAGCTTGTCAGCTTCCTGCTGGCAGGCTGTTCCAGAATTGCTGCAATTCCTGCACGATCTTCTCAGGCGACGCAGGGCGCCTTAGATGCCAGTGATCAGGAAATAATCCCTGGTAGAATCCCTGCTTGAAGCGATCATCCACCAGTAGAACGACACCACTGTCCGACTCGTTGCGTATCAGTCTGCCTACCGTTTGCAGTACACGCGTAAATCCCGGATAGCGATAGGCAAAATCATAACCATCATGACCTCTTGCCTGATAGTGCTCTGACATCAACTGGTTCTGTGGATCGAGTCCAGGTAACCCGGCGCTGACAACGATGACACCCACAAGACGCTCTCCTGCATAGTCGATACCTTCGCCGAATACTCCGCCAAGAATGGCGAATCCGATGCGGTGTCCAGGTTGCTCAAGTCGAGTTATTGTTTCCTGGTGCTGTTCGCGCGTCTGCTCCGGTGATTGCTGCCATACTTCTTCCTGTGGATGTAACGACCGGTAGGTATTACAGGCCTGGTTCAGGTATGCATAGGAAGGAAAGAACACAAGATAGTTGCCGGGCCTGAGTGCACAGGCCTGGTGTATCAGATCGACCAGTGCACTCATGGAGCTCTCTCGTTTTCGGTAACGGGTATCCACCCAATCCACGATGCAATGACAGACACGATCAGGATCAAACGGGGACACCAGTTGCAGATGCTTTGTCGAATCGGGCAATCCCAATGCATCGCGATAGAAGGTGCCCGGCCTGAGTGTGGCTGAAAAGACGATCGGAGTCCGAAACAGCCGGTATTGCTTCAAAAGAGCAGTAGAAGCATCGAGGCAGTACAGCGTCAGACTTATCTCCTTTCTACGGCCTGCTTGAGACTGGTCAATCACGCAACGGTGGTTTTCCCCGAATAGATCGCTGATGACCACGAACCGGCACAGCGTACGGAATATCTCCCCACTACTTTCGGGCAGCACCGGTGACAGACCAAACGTAGCCGATATGGCTTCGATGACCTGTGCAGCCGCACGACTGACCGACCCATCAACGGTGTCTTTCACGCAGTTCGGCGTTTGCAGGTCACTGCCGCATTTGACAAGTGCGCGAGCCAGCTTGTCCAGTGCCTTTGACACGGCCGGATGCTGTGCCTTGCAAAGTGCTGCCTGTGTCATGCACTCGGTGCGGCTTAACTTCGCCGAAAACATGGACCGTGAACGGTCCACCAGATTGTGTGCTTCATCAATGAGCAGCACGGCGTCTTTTCGAGGTTCCGCGAAATACGCCAGTCGAACCAGTGGATCGAAGACGTAATTGTAATCGGCAATGACAACCTGCACCCACGGAAGCATCTGCAATGCCAGTTCGAACGGGCATAACTGGTGTTGCCAGGCAATCTCATCCAGCAGGGCATCGGTCATGATGCCGCATTGCAGCAGTTCGTCCCGTGCAGCAGGCAAGCGATCGAAGAAGCCGAGAGTCATCGGGCAGCGTCCAGTGTCATCCTGCTCACAGCGCCCAATAGAGCAAAAACAACTCGACTGCTTGGCACGTATCTGCACGGCAGTCAGGACAAGACCTGACTGTTGCATCTGTTTCAGCGCCTGCAACGCGCTCAACCTGCCTGCCACCTTCGCCGTCAGGTAGATAACCTGCTCGATGCCACCTTCTCCGAGCAACTTGATGGCTGGAAACAGGGCACTGAGAGTCTTGCCGATACCTGTCGGTGCTTCACACATGAATGCCTCGGCGTCCCGCGCCGACCGATAGATAGCCGCTGCCATGTCTCGCTGACCGGCGCGGAATTCCGCATGTGGGAAGGTCATGGGACCTGCACTGTCTGCCAGTCGTGCACCCCAGTCCGCGATCCGCAGTAGCCACGATACATAGAGTTCCAGTGCCGCATACGCATGTGTCTCCAGCTCCAGGCGTGTCACCCTGCGCCGCTCCCTCTCCTGAGTCTGCGCACGCATGTTGACGTGAATGAGCTCAAGTTCCAGGTCATTCAGATGGGCATTGCTCCCCGATTCCTCACTCAGATACAGGAATCCGTACAGGTATAGCTGTGCCCACTGCAAAGATTTCTGTGATTCCGGTACGTTATCCGCGGGTACCAGGGTTGTCTTAATCTCACAAAGCAGGGGCACACTGACTTGTAGCAGATCAACCCGGCCACCGAGACGAATTTCACGACCGCCAATACGGAATCTGTTGCTCAGGCGGACTTCGGCGAGGACGCAGTCGTCTGCCTGCTCGCCTTCCTCGACCGCTGCGCGTTGGATCTTCTGATGCTCGCGAATGCCCTCACGTGCACTGGGCCCTATGACCGCACCGGGTGACAGATCGCCAACCCGACAGGCAAATTCCGCCAGTGCAGTCACGGTCACGGACACAGGTGCCTGGCTTTCTGCCGACGGCCATTCTGACGACTTGCCCTCCTGGTTGTCTGTACGAGGCAGCCTGACCTGAGCTACTTCCGCAGGTGAAGCGCCGTTCTGCGCTGTGGCTGGCCTTCGTGCCCTCCTCATGTGTCAATCCTGCTGGATGTGCACTGTGGCCAGCGGATATTCACTACCCGACACGGTATTCGGTGCTCACTGAAGTAATGCATCCAGCGCAGCTGGTTCTGCTGTAACACATCTCCCGGCCCCTTGATCTCGATGAACTCATAATCGCCGGTATCACGGAATAGCACGAGATCAGGAAATCCCGACGTGTTTTCACGAGTATCGGCAAGGATACGCTGGAACATGGCCTGCCAGTGATCGACCGGTATCCGCTGCAATGCCAATGTCAGGAGTTCATCGCTCACCCGACCCCACCTGACCAGCGGATTGGCCTTACCTCGGTGCAATGTACAAGCCTTCATGACGCGGTCGTGAAATGTCGAGCTCTGCCGCAGTTCTGCGAAACGCGCGCACAGCAGGTCGTGACGTCTTGTCGAAAACGCCGGTTCATGGAAATCGGCGGGTGCCGACTGGAAAGGATTGAAAAAAACGCCCTCTACAGGATGAAAAACGATGTCCCAGATAAACAGCCCCAGTACAGCACACACCAGTGAATTCTCACTGTATTGACAGACTCCAAAGCGAGAATAGAATCTGCACGCTGCCAGCTCGACACGCTCATCTGCAGCTTTTAGTGTCAGAGTTGTAATATCAGGACGATACCGGTTCCTGACTGGTGTCGCGCGACCGATAGCCCGGTCCAGTTTTCGCTGCAAGCGATCTGCAACCTGCGCCTCTGCATCATTGAATGGATTTTCACGCATGAGTTCCAGCAACTGCCCCGCGCTCACCGGATCTTCACTGGCTAGATGGATCCTGACACGTCTTTCTCGGGCAGGCGGATGCGCGGATGCAGCATACAGTTCAAGCGCTGCAGATTGATGCCCCAGCCGCTCCAGTTGACGAGCAATGCGGTTGCGAAAACGATCGATCCTGCGTTGCAGATGATCATCACCGGTAATCGGTGCAGGCAGACACTCGACCAGCGCCGACAACTGCTGCGCATCCCTGAAGTCGATTGTATCCAACAGGCTTTCGCATTCGAAGTAGCGTAGATGTGCCTCCAGCTGGTGACGTGAGACAAACGCTCGGGCAGACGCATCCAGAGGGTAGGATTCGTACTGAACGGTGCCAAGTTCACTGAGGACGAACTCACTGCTGTCCTGGTAAAGATTGCCAAAAAAACTCAGCCTGTAGATTGTCCAGTACTGATGTCCTGCAAGCGTAATCCAGCTGTCAGCTTGTTGTAAAATTTGTGTATGTGCGGCACAGACAGCACGTTCCGAACTTAGCACTTGCTCGACCAGGTCTGCCCTGGGGAGGGATCCTGTCACTGGAATCGGCAGCAACTCGAGCAATTCGGGTTTGGTGAAGGTGCGGATCAAATCAGCCAGGGATTCTGGCGGCGCGATGTCAGCCAATCCCTGTGACGCCAGTTCACATGCGGCTGGTTGCAGATCCCCGATTTCCGGATAATCAAGCCGGCTCAGGCGAAATACTGATCCCTTTCGCGTCAAAAGACGAATATAGAGCCGTTGAGCAGATTCTGAAGTGTCCGTCACCGATTCGTACCATAGGCGCTCTGCAGGCTCCAGAATGTCTCCATAGGTATCGCGCACAAACGCTGCCAGGCGATGAAAATTCGCCAGGTAGTAATTTTCAGATAACGCCACGGGACGCGCTGTTGGCATGGCAAACTGTCTTGATTTGAGTGGGAATGGTATGATTCGTCGCGACTGGCTTAAATGTCTCCTGCTTCCTTCGGTGTCCGGCACACTGGCCCTGTCACGGTCGGTTCTGGCTGTTGATCGGACAGACTTCACTGAGCAAACACC
>JABDKN010000030.1 GCA_013002205.1 Granulosicoccus sp. | reverse complement strand
GCGTCGATCAGTGCACCCCTGAATACCGGATCATTGGCCAGCTGCGCCGGGAATATTTCCGCAATTTGGAGAAACGCGACTACCGTGTCAGTGGCTGACAGAGTCCGACTGGAAATCTTTCGAAACTGATCGACCAGTGGATCGCTGATCTCTATCCTGACACCTTGTTCATCAGTACCTGAGGCGTATCTCACCCATCCTGCAACCGCCAGGCTCAGACAGTGAATACTGCGTCCCGCGCAGAGATTGTCCGAAATCGTCGCCAACAGACGCTGTGGTATCTTCTGTGACCCGTCCATTGCGATCTGTCGGGTCAGATGGCGAATGGCGGGGTTACGATAACGTTCGAGAAGCGAGCGCGTATAGGCGCTCATGTCCGTGTTTGGAGGTGCCGCGAATGAAGGAACGATTTCCTCCTCCCACATCCGTTCAATGAACCTGGCAAAGACGTCGTCCGCAGTCGCCTCGCTGATGGTTTCATGGCCCGCCAGGAAACCCAGGTAGGCCAGTGCCGAATGTGTACCGTTCAGGCACCGCAATTTCATCAGCTCAAACGGTTTGACATCGGATACCAGTTGCACACCCACGGACGCCAGATCCGGTCGACTGTCCTGCACGAAATCATCCTCGATGACCCATTGCCTGAAAGGTTCGTGCATCACCGGTGATGCGTCGAATCTTCCTGTCTGTACACTCAGGCTGTCTATGTCCTCCGTCGTGGTGGCCGGTACGATTCGATCGACCATGCACGATGGAAATGCTCCCTGACTACCTATCCAGTCTGCCAGTTCTTCGCTGCGCATGCGTGCCAGCGTCAGGATGACCTGCCTGGCAACCTCACCATTCTGCGGCAGATTGTCACAGCTGAGTACGGTAAACGGTGCGTCGCCTGATGCGTGCCGGCGAGCCAGTGCTTCCACGATGAAACCCGGAGCCGACAATGGCACGCCCGAATTAGCCACGTCATGAACGATGTCCGGGTGCGCCTGATTCAACTCGCCACTGGAGGGAACATGGCAGTATCCTTTTTCAGTCACCGTCAGCGTTACCAGTTTCACCGCCGGATCCGTCATGATATTCAGTACCGCTTCCGGATTCTCTCTGGCGACAAGTACATCGTTGACGATATGCACACATGAGGGTATACGTCCATCCGGGCTGAGGCAAACTGCCGTGTAGACGAATCCCTGGGGAGCAAGTCTGTCGCGCTGGTCCGGGCTGCGCAGACTGACGCCACATACGCCCCACTGCCCACCGGAACGCTCTACGGCTTCCTGGATATAGAGAGCACCATGCGCCCGGAAGAACGCACCCAGCCCCAGATGTACGACGCCCGTCGCCGTTGTCGCCAGGTCACCTCGCACCAGTCGTTTCATAGTCTGTATGCCTTCCTGGCCAGGTTATAGGCCAGATCCTGCGCGACCTCGAACGCATCGGGTTCAGACATTCGTCCGGAGGACACGAGTGTTGCCAGATAGGCACAATCGACCCGCCTTGCCACGTCGTGTCGCGCAGGGATCGAGCAGAATGCCCGTGTATCGTCGTTGAAGCCTACCGTGTTGTAGAAACCACAGGTCTCGGTGGTGGTTTCGCGAAACCGTCGCATGCCTTCGTAGCTATCGAAGAACCACCAGGGAGGGCCCAGCCTGAGCGCCGGGTACACGCCTGCCAAAGGAGCCAGCTCGCGTGAAAACGCTGTCTCATCCAGAGTAAACACGATGATGGTCAAGTCCTGTTCCATGCCCACGGCGTTAAGCAATGGACGCAGGGCATGGACGTAATCTGTCTGTGTGGGTATATCAAATCCCTTGTCACGCCCGTAGCTCTCCATGATAGCGGTGTGATGACTGCGCAAGGCACCCGCGTGAATTTGCATGACCAGACCGTCGTCCAGGCTCATACGTGCCATCTCCGTCAGCATCTGTCCGCGGAATGCATCGGCCTGCTCCGCAGAACCGTCACCGGTGACAACTTGCGCATACAGTCTCGCCGCCTGCTCCGGAGTATAGTCTTCAGTACGCGCGGTCGGATGCCCATGGTCAGTCGCCGTCGCTCCCAGCGCTTTGAACGCCTGCCGGCGCAGTCTATGCGCTTGCAGATAACCGGCATAGTCACCGGTGTCGCAACCTGTCAGATCACCCAGACGCCTGACGTTTTCCGGGAAATTCTCGAACTCAGGATCCACCACCGCATCCGGTCGATACGTGGTGATGACCCGGCCTTTCCACTCCGACTCTGCCAGACGAGAGTGCCAGTGCAACTCATCCAGTGCGCTTTCCGTGGTGGCAATCGCCTCGATGTGGAACCGTTCGAACAACGCCCTGGGCAGAAACTCCGGCGTGGACAGGCACGCTGTAATATGCCGGTAATAGTCATCCGCCGTATCGCCATTCAATGGCTCTTCAATATCGAAGACATACTGGAAGGAATGATCCAGCCAGAGTTGTGAAGGGGTGCCCCTGAACAGGTGGTAGTGCTGGGCAAAACGCCTCCAGATGACGGTCGGATCCTGTTCAATGGTGCCTCCATCCACCCTTGGAACACCCAGGGAATCCAGCGCGATTCCCTGCGATACCAGCATGCGGAATACGTAATGATCCGGTATGACGAACAGCTCGGCGGCATTGGCAAATGGTTCATTGGTGGCGAACCACCGGGCGTCGGTATGGCCATGCGGACTGATGATAGGTAATCCACTGACAGATGAATACAGTGCCAGCGCCATGTCCCTGCTGCGATCGTCCAGCGGCAGGAGTCTATGGGGATCAAGTCTCGGCATGGTGACGCGCTTTCCGGTTGTTTGCGTTATGAGGCGGTCAGGGCAAACTAGCATACTGTGAGGCGCACTGGAATCCGGATCGACTTCAGGTATATGCTTATAACCATAAAGTCTTAGATCAACCGTCCACTCTGCCCGATACTCGAAATCAATCTCAGTCCTGGGCTGTACGTCGCGATGGTCAATGAACACACGGAAAAGCTGAACTACACTCTCCAGCTGGCGATCGCTCGTGAATGCGTGCGCATGGCGCTGGCCAATGCTCGCAACCCGATCGTCAGTACCAAATTTTCCGAAGAATCAGCGATCTTCCTGCACCTGGCCAGTCAGATCCGGCCTGGCGTAGATGTGATCTGGGTGGATACGGGCTACAACACCCGGGACACAGTGGCGTTTTCCAGAGAACTCGTCGGCCGTCTGGACATCAGCCTGCATGTGTTCGAGCCGGAGAACCACACAATCACGATGCCACCCGCCCTTGATGATCCTGAGCATGCTGAATTTTCCAGGCAAGTCAAGATCGAGCCCTTCCAGCGTGCGCTGCGGTCATTGCAGGCAGATGTCTGGCTAAGTTCCATCCGTCGCTACCAGTCCAATCACCGGCGCAATCTGACCAGCTTCCAGACTCAGTCGGATGGCCTGCTGAAAGTATCGCCGTTACTGGACTGGACACCAGGCACTCTGGCGCGCTATCGCCAGGAGCATGAGCTGCCACTGGGTCCAGCCTGTTTTGACCCGACCAAAGGGGAGCCGTTCAGGGAATGCGGTCTGCATCTGGACCGGGTTGGCTGATCACACCAGTACGACGCCATTGGGGATCTGGTCCAGGCTGCATTCCCGGCTCGGCTGCCTCAAGATGCCGGGATCGCCGGGGTTTGTCGCTCAAGCTCAACACTGTTGACCAGCCTGCCGATGCCGTCTGCCTGTACTTCAATGAGATCGCCGGGTTGGAGAAAACGTGGCGGATCAGACCGCAGGCCCGCACCGGGCGGTGAGCCGGTCACGATGATATCCCCGGGCACCAGCGTCGTAAAGGTCGATATGTATTCTATTTGCCGACGAATCGAAAACTGCATACTCGAGATGCGATCCTGTTGTCGAGTTTCGCCATTGACGCGAGTGCTGAGACCGATATGCTCCAGTTGGGAGGCATCGTTGAACGGTACCAGCCACGGGCCCATTGCACCCGAACAGTCCCAGTTCTTTGCCTGTGATGCATTCAATTGTGTGCGGCTCTCCCAGTCTCGCAAGGTGCTATCGTTGCACAGGGTCAACGCCGCAATGTGCTCATAGGCGTCTGCCTGTGAAATGCGCCGCCCCCCTTTGCCGATGACAACTGCTATTGCACCAGCGTAGTCCAGCTGTGTTGATTCCGGCGGGCGAAGCAATGGTCGCTCATGCCCGGTAAACGATCTCGCCAGGCGCACGAACAGCGGCATTTCAGACTGCATTTCCTGAGCATTCGTATACCCGGCACTTCTGTCCGGGTAGTTGACGCCCACGCAGATAATCTTTTCCGGATCGGGTACAGGAGGTTCGTACTGCACATGAGCATGCACCGCTGTCCGACCAGAGGCAGCAATCGCCAGTGTCCCCAGTGCGCCGGCACTGATGACATCACGCAACGAACTCCACTGCGGAAAATCCGGTGACAGGGGAATCATGCCCTCCTCCGTCACAGCCCCGTAGTACTGTCGGGCATCACTGCGATACGTTGCCAAGCGCATGTCCGTTCACCTGGTCCACTGGTGTATCAGGAATATGCCCGACAGCGGTTTTGCCTGGAAAAACACCCCGCGTGATGTCCCGCCGCGCATCAGGCTTACAGTCCACAGGGAACACCAACTCAAATACCCATGGCCGCAAGGCGTGTCATCAGATCATTTGCCATGGCCGTGATACGGGGGTATCTGGCTTCATAGGTTTCTATCATGTCCAGGACCGTTTCTGCCGTGGACGGATCATCCGTGGGCACAGTGCCATGCAACTGTGCCTCCATCATGGTCGCCAGCTGGGCAAGATGCTCCCGCGTGTCTTCGCTGCTGTCCTCCAGAGAATCGATCTCGGAACGAAGTTTCTGGATAGCCTTGCTCAGTTCTGCCTTATTACTCATTCCGGTTTCCTCCAACTGTATTGATGGCCATTACCTTACACAGTTTTCTACCCTGACTGGCAGCCGGATACAAGCCGTATGGGTTTGCCAAGGTCCGACCTCCAGTGTGGCAGCCAGTGTGGCAGGATGCGCACGTGCATGTATGGCCGGGTCATCGCCGACGACCCGGCGTACCCCTTGCATGTTGTCGAAAAAACCAGATGTTCATGCAAAATGCTATTTTAACACCCTTGCCCTACCCGGATTTTTTCAGTGCGCCGGTAAAGGTCGCGTTGAATAGCCCGGGTCAGGAGCAACTTTCCAAGACAGGTATCGTCCAGTGAGTTCAGTGCCGAAAAAACGCATCGCCCTGCTGTTGCTGATTGGTCTCCTGATCGCACTGGTAGTTCTACGGCTGTGGCCAGGCAATGATGCGACGGCGCATTTGCTGTATGGCAATGTCGACGTTCGCGATGTACAGCTGGCCTTCCGGACGACCGGGCGAATCGCCAGCCTTGCCGTCGATGAGGGCACAGCGGTGCAGCCCGGCGAGGTACTGGCCAGGCTGGAGCCGGATATCGCCGAGGAGTCCCAGGCTGTGGCCCGCGCAAACCTGGCCCAGGCCAGTGCACAACTGGCCAGTCTGAAGGCCGGCGCACGCCCACAGGAGATTGCCCAGGCGCGAGCTTCGGTGCGCAACGCTCAGGCTACTTTCGACAATGCCGCCAGTGATGCAAAGCGACAGGAATCGCTGATCAGGACGCAAAGCACCAGCCAGACCGCACTGGATGGCGCACGCGCCGCGCGCGATCGTGCAGCCGCGCAACTGGCCT
Organism: Granulosicoccus sp.; assembly: GCA_013002205.1. Lineage (GTDB taxonomy): Bacteria > Pseudomonadota > Gammaproteobacteria > Granulosicoccales > Granulosicoccaceae > Granulosicoccus. The sequence continues at coordinate 21,531 of JABDKN010000030.1, read as the reverse complement.
CTGCCAGGGAAGCACTGGCACTGCTCGAGGCAGGCGCTCGCGTCGAGGATATCGCGGCTGCGGAAGCCGCAGTGACTGCTGCACAGGCCAGGCTTGCGCAGGCGGCCACCTCGCTTGCCGATACGACATTACTCGCCCCGTCACCTGGAATCATTCTTACTCGAGCCCGCGAGCGCGGTTCATTCGTACAGGCTGGTCAGCCGGTCTTTGCCATGGCGCTGACAGATCGTGTGTACATTCGCGCGTACGTTGACGAACCCAGACTCGGTGCCGTGGCGCCGGGTACCGAGGTGCTGATTCACAGCGATTCCTCCCAGCGAAGCTACATCGGGCAGATTGGTTTCGTTTCCCCGCAGGCCGAATTCACACCCAAGAGTGTGCAGACACCCGAGTTGAGAACCGATCTGGTCTACCGCCTGCGGATCGTGGTCAAGGATGCTGATTCGCGATTACGCCAGGGCATGCCTGTTACGATCGAACTGCCGGAGTGATGAATCGGCCAGAGCCACGGCAAGACCCGCAGGAACCAGACTGCCCCGTCCGATTGACCGGGGTGGTCAAGCGCTTTGGTAACACCCTTGCAGTACGTGGGATCAATGCGGCACTCACCTCGGGCACACTGACCGCTCTGGCAGGGCCGGACGGAGCGGGCAAGACGACACTGATGCGCATGATGGCCGCCCTGCTGCACCCGGATGAAGGGTCCGTGCACATTACCGGGCTGGACGTGCGAACCGGGTCAACGGCTATCCACTCGCGAATAGGCTATATGCCACAGCGTTTTGGACTGTATGAAGACTTGTCGGTCGAACAGAACATCCAGCTATACGCTGATCTGAAAGGCATCGAGCCTGCGGATCGACAGGCTGCCTTTGCCCGGCTCTACGAATTTACCCAGTTGAAACCCTTCCAGCGGCGTCTTGCCGGAAAACTCTCCGGCGGAATGAAACAGAAACTGGGGCTCGCCTGCGCATTGATGGGCCAACCCGCGGTACTGCTGCTCGACGAACCGAGTGTCGGTGTCGATCCGGTGAGCCGTCAGGAGCTGTGGGCCATGGTGCAGGCGCTTGCCAGCGACGGTATGACCATCGTTTGGGCGACTGCCTACCTTGACGAAGCTGAACGCAGTGATTCCGTGCTGTTGCTGGACAAGGGCGAACTGGTGTATGCCGGCGCGCCGGCAGCACTCACGCGCCGGCTGCAGGGCCGAAGTTATCGGCTCACACACATTGCCGGTGACAGGCGTCGTCTGTTGAGCGATGCGCTGAACCTGCCTGCCGTTCGCGATGGTGTCATTCAGGGCTCGACGGTGCGCCTGATACGGGCAGAACAGGCATCTGCTGCCACATTGAACGAACTGGCCGCCAGCCGTGGATGCCGATTCGAGCTTACGAGCCCACGCTTCGAAGATGCCTTCATCGATCTGCTGGGCGGTACTCCTGACGGCCATTCGGCCATAGCGGAGCGCATGGATCCAGTCAGTACAACCCGTTCGAGCATGGTCGAATGCCATCATCTGACCAAGCACTTCGGTGAATTCGTCGCAACCGACGATGTCAGTTTCAATGTCAGGACAGGCGAGGTATTCGGCCTGCTCGGACCCAACGGCGCGGGCAAGTCGACGACATTCAGGATGTTGTGCGGACTTCTGCCCCCCAGCGCCGGTACCGCACAGGTCGCCGGCTATGACCTGGCCAGGGCACCAGGACGTGCGAAAGCGCAACTGGGCTACATGGCGCAGAAGTTCTCTCTGTATGGATTGTTGTCCGTACGCCAGAACCTGGAGTTTTTTTCCGGGGCCTATGGATTGACCGGCACACTGCGCAGACAGCGAATCGATGAGATGATCGATACCTTCGAGTTGCAGCCGATACTGGCGCGCTCACCCGATGAGCTGCCACTGGGTTTCAAACAGCGTCTGGCACTGGCCTGTTCGCTGATGCACAGACCAAGTGTGTTGTTTCTCGACGAACCCACCTCCGGAGTCGATCCCATTACGCGGCGTGAATTCTGGACGCATATATCCGGCCTGGTGGCAAAGAATGTAACGATCATGGTGACCACGCATTTCATGGATGAGGCGGAATACTGCGATCGCGTCGGCCTGGTACTGAAAGGTCGCCTGGTGGAACTCGATACACCCGATGCGCTCAAGGCAAAAGTTGCCTGCGATGATCTGCCTGAACCTACCATGGAAGATGCTTTCATCCGCCTGGTCCAGACACGCGATTACAACGGCGACGAGCAGCGACGATCACCTGACGGAGATTCCCGATGAATCATCGTGTGGCTCGACGACTGTGGGCTCTGGTGAGAAAGGAATGCATCCAGGTCATGCGTGACCCATCGGCCCTGTTGATCGCCTTCGTATTGCCACTCGTGCTGCTGTTCCTGTTTGCGTTTGCGGTGTCACTGGATGTCGATGAGGTTGCCTTTGCCGTAGTCGTGGAAAGTGAAGGTCCGGCAGCACAGGACCTGGTTGCCGCCTACCAGCGAAATGACTGGCTTGACGTGCGAATCGCACAGGATCGGCGAGAGGTGGACGAGGCCATGGAGTCCGGTGACATTCGCGGCTATGTGGTCATTCCCGCAGACTTCGAGCAACGGCTTCGCTATCACACCAGCGATTCTGCGCTGCAGATCATTACCGATGGCTCACAACCGAGCACTGCCGCTGCCGCCGCCAGCTACGCCAGTGGCATCTATCAGCACTGGCTCAGTTCCGGCCTGGCAATCCCGGGCGAGCTGTACCGCACGGATACCCCCGCTTCGACAGAGTCGATCATCGAGATCGAACAACGCTTCTGGTTTAATCCCGAACTCGACAGTCGACAAGTCCTGTTACCAGGTGCGATAGCCATCATCATGACCATGATCGGTACACTACTGACGGCCCTGGTCGTCGCCCGTGAATGGGAACGCGGGACCATGGAGGCATTGATGTCGACACCGGCCAGTGGTGTGGAAATCCTGCTGGCAAAAATCGTCCCCTACTACCTACTGGGTCTTGTCGCGACACTGATCTGCACCGGCATCTGCCTGACCCTGTTCGGACTGCCGCTGCGCGGTTCATGGCTTGCGCTGCTAACGCTGTCTGCCACGTTCCTGCTGCCCGCGCTGGGTCAGGGTCTACTGATATCTACCTTGGCGAAAAGCCAGTTCATTGCATCGCAGATCGCACTACTGACCGCCTTTCTACCCGCCTTTCTGCTGTCAGGCTTTCTGTTTGAAATAGCCAGCATGCCAGCACCCATCCGCGCCATCACGGGCATTGTCAGCGCGCGCTGGTACGTGGAAGGATTGCAGACCGTCTTCCTGGCAGGCGACCGCTGGCCTCTGCTGCTCAAGGACATGGGCATTCTCGCCCTGATCGGCACCGTGTTCATCGGACTGTCCATACGGCACTCGAGCGGTACGCTGGACCATTGAGCAGCTCAATCACACCAGGGATGTTCGCGGCCAGCATACATCGCCTGAAAACCCTCATCGTCAAGGAATTGCTGAGCTACCTGCGCGATCCGCGCACGCGCATGATATTACTAGGTCCACCGTTGATGCAGTTGCTGATATTTTCATTCGCCTTGACCCTCGAAGTAAAGAATGTCGATATCGCAGTACTGAACAACGACAGCGGTACCTTGGGCACAGAACTCGTACAGGCTGTCTCTGCCGCGCAGTTTACCGATGAGATCACGATCGCCTACCACGCCGGTACCCTGGAGCGACTCATTGACGAAGGCAAAGTACTGCTGGCGGTCAATATCCCGGCCGAATTCTCCCGCAAGACACTGCGCGATGGCAGCGGCTCCGTGCAGATTCTGCTGGACGGCAGGCGGGCGAACGCTGCACAACTTGCGTCGGGATATCTGAACACCATCACCCGGGAAGTCGGTGCGCGAAGTGCAGCAATGAGTACTGGCGATGCCACGCCATTTCCAGGGATACAATTACGTCACTGGTACAACCCGAACCTTTCCTATCGCTGGTTCATCGTGCCCAGTCTGTCCGGTGTACTGGCTCTGCTGATTTCCCTGCTGGTCACAGCCTTGTCCATTGCACGGGAGCGCGAGCTGGGCACCTTCGACCAGCTGCTCGTTTCACCGATTTCACCAACCGAAATCATCATTGGCAAGAGTATACCGGCGCTGATGATTGGCGCTGCCCTTGGCACCATCATGATCCTGGCTGGCGTACTCCTGTTTCGCATTCCGTTCACCGGCAGTGTGACCATGCTGGCAATGGCTCTTCCGGTGTTCATCCTCTCCGGTGTCGGCATCGGATTGTCGATCTCAGCCGTGTGCCAGACCCAGCAGCAGGCGATACTGGGCGCTTTCGCACTGATCGTACCCATCGTACTGACCTCCGGCTTTGCCACTCCCGTATCCAACATGCCCGGCTGGCTGCAGACGGTGTCGCTCGCCAACCCGCTCAGGCATTACCTGATCATCGCACAAGGCAGTTTCCTCAAGGCGATGCCGGCAACGCAGGTGCTGGCCAATACCTGGCCACTGTTGCTCATTGCGGCAGGCACGCTGAGTTTTGCTGTCTGGCTGGTCCGCCGCCGACTGCAGTGAGGAGATCAGTCCTTGATTGTGTATTTGCTGTCCAGGCCATCGATGGCCTGCACATTAGCAGCCGATCGTCCATCGGGATCAAACTGCTGTCGCAACCAGGCCGTTACGATGGATTTTGCAAGTTCGGGTCCGATGACCCGTGCACCCAGGGTGATCACCTGGGCATTGTTGGACAAGGCAGCCCGTTCGGCTGAGTAGGTGTCATGTGTCAACGCGGCACGTATGCCCGGCACTTTATTAGCGGAAATACAGACCCCGATACCGGTGCCGCATACCAGAATGGCACGGTCGAAATCACCACCCAGCAATCGCGTGCACACGCGATCCGCCAGGTTGGCATACAGCTCAACGCTACCAGTACCGGGTGACGACAGGTCCGTCACCCGCAGGTCCTGACGTGCTGCCAGATAGTCAGCCAGGGTATTGGCCAGGGGTTCGCCGGCACTGTCACCGGCAACGGCAATTTTTATCATCATTTGTGTTTCCCGATAGTCATTCGAAAACAGGCCACTGCATCATGAAAGGGCTGCTGTACATCGATGCAGGATATCGATGTAACTTTCAGCCTGCCACGCTGATCGACCAATGAATAGACCGTGTATGTGTTCGCACTGGATAAGTCCGACGCAGTTGCCTGGATTTACACTGCCACCGTACAGACACTGAACCGACCTTCCAAGAACGTGTTCGGCCACCGATAGAATCAGCGCGTGTTGACGGTCTGCGTAGTCGGCGCTGGCGGGTATACCATTATCCCCGATGGCCCAGACCGGCTCATAGGCAAACAGCAACGGTGCATGGCGTTGTTCGGCGGACAGCCTGCCAAGTGCTGTTTCAACCTGTTCAGTCAGTATCGCATCCGCCCTACCAGCCTCGCGCTCTGCCAGCGTCTCGCCAATGCACACCAGAGGGACCAGGCCATGTCGTATCGCAGCTTCGGTCTTCATGCCGATGCTCGCATTGGTTTCACCAAAATGTTCGCGTCGTTCTGAATGGCCGAGTTCGACGATATCCAGCTTTGCATCCTTGAGCATGAGCGGTGATATTTCTCCAGTCCAGGCACCGCTGTCTGCCCAATGCATGTTTTGTGCTCCCACCTTGACCGAAGTGGCCGACAGGCTGGCCTTGACGGCGTGTACCAGTGTGAACGGAGGGATCACGAATCGCTGGATACGCGAATCCACGTTTGGCTCATCCAGCTTCAGGGCCTGAGTGAACGCCAGTGCCTCATCGAGACACTTGTTCATCTTCCAGCTTGTTCCTATCCAGTGGCGCATGTCATTGTTCACACGTTAAGGTCCTGCACGCCCGAATCGATGTAAGGTGCCCAGTATGCTACCGACTCTGCGATATCCGGTACTACCATGCGATCATCCGGTTCACGTTCTTTGAACGACAATTCGAGGCATATCTCGTTGTCACTTGCACTACCTGCCGCCAGCTCTCTCAGCAGTCTTTCCGGTTGTATTCTACCGACGGCATTATGACTGGCCGTAAAGGGTCGATGGCCACCCTTGTCGATAAGTGACTGCTTGATATGAATGATGGGGGAGACGGTGGGAACTGCCCTCGCCCAGGCGTAGGGATTAAAATCATCTGGATTGGTGCTGCTCAAATCTCCATGGTCAATGTCCGCCATCATCTTCAAGGGGATGGCGCTGTCCAATTCGTCAAATCGTGCCTGCAGGGCCAATGCCTTTTCGATGGTTTCGCCGAATTCACGGCCTACGGACATGGGTTCCCAGAAAAGGTAGTCGAGTCCAGCCTGCCTGGCATGTTCGGACACTTGCATCCAGCAGTCGATGGCGATGTTCATCAGTTCTTCGCGCCGTCTGACATCCGCGAAATCTCTTACCGTGAAAATCGCAAACTGTGTACCGATCGCTCTGGCACCCAGTTCACCCATTATGTCCGCAAATCTCTTGAACCACTCCACGTAGTACTGTCGCACATCCGCGTTGGGATGACCAAAATGATTCAGTCGCCCGTAGGGACCTGTCATACCGGATGTGACACGAACCCCGGTGCGAGCCATTGCGCGGGAGAATTCGTGTGTCCGTCGCAGGGTGAGCGGCATTGGCCAGGATGGATTGATAAATTCATGCGTTAGCTGGATGTCGCGAATACGAATCTTTCGCGCAATGGTGTCAAGCAGGTCGTCAGCCTCGGCATAACGATTGACGAATGGATTGGTGTTCAGGGATAGTGTCAATTTCATCGGTTTCTCGGCCGATCCGTCAGGCGGCGAATGCAAATCGCTGCAGCACATGATCAGGCAGGATGCCCAACTGTTCACAGTGTCGCCCAATGTCAACGAGTGTTTCACCGGCATGTATGCCACCGGTGACCAGGGCGGTGCTGAAACCGGCTTGTTGACCTCCGGCAATGTCATGGGCAGGACTGTCACCTATGCAGAGCACTCTGGATGCATCGAGGATTCCCAGTTGTTCGCTGGCGGCCTCGTACATCATAGGAAAGGGCTTGCCAATCCACTCTACCGTTCCACCCATCTGTTCATACAATTGCGCAACGGCCCCGGGTGCGAACGATATGCCCGACTCGGTCAAGCGTGTAGTGTCGGGATTGGTGCAAAGACAATCAACACCTCGTTCAGCCAGCGGTGCCAGCAGGTGCCGATAGGTATCGAGATGGGGGTGTCGCGGATCACTTCCGGCGATGAGTACAAGCTGAACATCATCGACTGTATCTGCAACACGAAATGGCAGGCCATCCAGGAGAGCGTCGGGCCTTTCGCCAATGACTAGCACTGTAGTCTCCTGTCGTGGAAAACGAAGTGCCCGTTTGAGCAGAAGAGAATGCGCCACTTCGCCTGAAGTCAACACTGTCTGGAAACTGGAACGGGAGAATCCCAATGACAGCAGGCGCTGAATGTTCTCAGCCGAACGTTTTCCGGAATTGGAAAGCAGCACGACCGGTTTTCCTGTGTCGCTGAGACGCCGCAGCGTTTCAGGCGCATATTCGTAGGCACCCGTGCCATTGAGCAGCACACCGAACTGGTCAACCAGAAACGCATCATAGAGTTCTACCAGATCCGTCAGGGTCTGAAGGTGTGTAATGAATGTTTTCTCACTCACTGCAGCAATCCGAAACGAGCCAGCACGGCGGCACCATAGGCAGCCTGCGCATTGTCAGGAAGATACATAGGTATGGATAGCCGCCTGGCACGAATTCGTGTCCACACCTCACTGGTCGCGCCGCCACCTACAGAGCGTACCGATCGGAGTCGCGGCGCACCCAGCTCGTACAGGCGCTGGTACGATTGTCGCTCGATATCGGCGATGCCCTCAAGCATGCCTTTTAGAAATAGGCAGCGATCAGCCGGCTCAGGCGAAAGTCGCGGTGGCAGGGTACTATCGGCAATCGGGAAACGCTCACCCGGCGTGATCAGTGGATAATAGTCGAGCCCACTGTCTGTCTCAGCATCTATCCGTGCTGACAATTGCCGGATTTGCGATTCATCGAAATGCGCCAGCAGGACGTTACCGCCAGTATTCGATGCACCACCTGCCAGCCACAAACCCATGATGCGGTGACTGTATACCCCGCAGGCAGGATCGAACACAGGCACATCAGACAACAGCTTGATCGTCAGGGTCGTACCCAGTGCTGTTACACCGTCACCTGCTTGAGATGCCCCGGTGGCAATGAATGATGCACAACCATCGGTGGTTCCCGATACAAGCCTGACGCTTTCGGAAAGAGAGAACCGAGCTGCCATGCCAGCCGTTAGTTGCGCATACACCGTGCCCGGTTCATGAACTGGCGGCAGCAACTTCATGTCCAGACCCGTATCAGGCATCCAGTCAGGCCACTGTCCTGCTACCGAGTCATAGCCGGTCTTCAGCGCATTGTTATGATCGCTGGCAAATACACCGCACAATTGACCGGCTATCCAGTCTGCCTGGTGCACGATACGATGTGGACAGCAGGCGTTCTGCAGCTCCAAGGCACGCGCCAATGCACTGGAAGGTCCATGTACAGCACTGGATGAGGGGGCTACGTCAACGACGCGCTCGAGTATTGCCTCGTCGCCACATCGATCGTTGTACATCGAACCTGGTGACAGTACGGTGCCATCTTCAGACAGAGCCAGCAAGGTGCCGGATGTAGCGTCGACACAAATGCCCTGCACTGTCCGGTCCTTCAGAGCGGGCAACGCACGTTCCAGGGCACTGCAGACAGCAGCCCACCAGGTCAGTGGATCACGATGATCGCTACCGTGATCAGACAACGCTGATCGACCTTCCGCCAGCACTTGACCGCTGGCTGCCATTCCAACAACCCTGGCACCCGAGGTACCCAGATCGATTCCAACATAGACAGCATCATCGGGCATTGAGCGCCTGCCTGTACTGTTCTGCATCCCAGTTCAACAACTCTGAATTCTGTGCATCACTGAGATAGTTCAGTGGTGCCTCCGCCGGCACTCTGACCAATACATCCGCCAGACACCGTATCAGCGCTCTGGTGCCCTTGCTGGCATCGCGACGTACCAGCACGCCGGCACCGGGCACCAGCACAAAGACCGGTGCACGGCAATCTACCTCTGCACAGCGATGCTCAATACTGTTCAGGTCATCCCCCGGCTCAAGTACGGTGACGGCCACACCGCAGAAGATGACGTGATCCGGATACAGGCTGCCGGAACTGGCCTGTTGCACACGATGTGGTTCCAGCGCCAGTTGATGTACCGGCGCATGCTCCGGCAGCTCGTAGGCAGTACCCTCAGCCAGTTGTGCAAGTGCCTTGACATCGGGAGTACGCTTCGCTGCGGGATCGATGGCAAGGCGCTCGTGGACTTCGAGTACACGGGACAGCGCCTGCTCGACACTGTCACCGGCAACCAACAGACCATGGTTGGCCAATATGACGATATTGGTGTTCATCCTGAGTGATTTCGAAACTGTCTTTGCCAGGTTGGCACCGGGTTTTGTATAAGGCACAATCACCCAATCCAGTCCTTCCAGACGGTGGCTTATCGATTCGAGTGCATCAGTGCGAATGGCATGGGCGAGTGTGTGAATGCAATGCACATGAAGAACCACGCGTTGCTCGAATATGGCATGCAGACTGGTCTCGATCGACGGCCTCAGCGTGTAAGCGGCATCTGACAGAAATGCCTGCGGCTGATCCGCCTGCGGATCGCCCTGTGCGATGCAACGCCGTAGAGGTGGTAAATCCACTGGCACAAAAATGTCCTTGTCCTGCGCCTCCTCCAATAGCGTGCCAGAGGCCTTTATCCACATACGATCATTTTGCTTGATCGAGGTGTTGCCACCGGCGGACTGAACCAGCATGGGATCAGCGCCAAGCATTGCTGACACACGGATGAGTTCAGCCATGTCGGCCAGTTGTTCGTCAGGCAGTCTTTGCAAGGTCATGTTCAAACCATTGTTGAAATTCAAGTCTTTCCCTGTCAGTCATATGGAGGCCGTGCTTCGTGCGACGAAACAGGATATCTTCAGCCGTAAGAGCCCATTCCCGGTCCACCAGGTAGCGAACCTCGGCAGCGTATAGAAGCGGACCAAAACACTTGCCCAAAGCCTCCAGTGAGTCGGCGCTCTTCAAGATCAGGTCAGTTCGAGTGCCATACAGGCGCGCATAGTGACTGGCAAGTTCACGCGGCATCCACACATAACGCTCGGCTACCTGGCTGAGAAACGAGTCGAAATCGGCATTTGGAAAATCCCCCCCAGGCAGGATTGCTTTGTGGGTCCATGCCGGCCCCATGTCCGGAAAGAAAGCCTGCAGTCGCTGCAGGGCCTGTTCCGCAAGCTTGCGGAAAGTGGTGATCTTGCCGCCGAACACGTTGAGGATCGGTGCACCTCCATCGACTTCGACATCAAGGACGTAGTCCCGGGTCACGGCGCTGGGATTGCCGGCCCCGTCGTCAAACAGAGGGCGTACACCCGAGAAACTCTGCAGGACATCCGACCGACGAAGCTGACTCTTGAAGTAGCGGTTGACTGCACCGATCAGATAATCGATCTCATCCTGCGTCGCGGTAACATCATCAGGTGATCCCTCATAAGGGATGTCGGTGGTACCTATCAGCGCCAGGTCAGTCTCATACGGATTAATGAAGATGACACGTTTGTCGTGATTCTGCACGAGATAGGCCTGCTGCCCTGACCATAGCCGAGGTACGATTATGTGACTACCCTTGACCAGGCGGACCCTGCGACTGGAATGGCTGCCACTTATGCTTTCGATGATCTCGTTGACCCAGGGCCCGCCAGCATTGATCAGTGCTCTGCAGCGGATTTCGGACGTTTTCCCGGTAACCGTGCTGAGCAACTGGACTACCCACAGGTCATCGACACGTTTTGCGGACAGACAGCGAGCTCGCGTCATCACACTGGCACCCTTTTCGGCTGCGTCCAGTGCATTGAGCACGACCAGCCTGGAATCATCCACCCAGCAATCCGAGTACTCGAAACCGGTGCGATAACGATCCTGGATCGGCGCACCCTCGGGGTCACGATGCAAGTCCAGTGAGCGGGTACCGGGCAGCCTTTTGCGACCGCCCAGATGGTCATACAGGAACAGCCCTAGTCGAATCAGCCAGGCAGGCCGGTCGTCAGGGCTGTGCGGCAAAACAAACCTCATGGGCCAGATGATGTGAGGAGCACACTCGAGGAGCACCTCACGTTCAATTAGTGATTCCCTGACCAGCCGGAATTCGTAATACTCCAGATAACGCAAGCCACCATGCACCAGTTTCCCCGAACGCGAGGACGTCCCCTGCGCCAGATCATCCTTTTCACACAGGATAACGGTCAGACCACGCCCGGCAGCGTCTCGTGCAATGCCAGCTCCGTTTATACCGCCGCCGATGACGACGACATCGACGAGCTCCTGGTGCTCTTGCATACTCATACCGGGCTCCTTCAGCACGGATTCAGCGGTGCCTCACCAGCCAGGAAGCGGCTCACCTCGCCAGCAGCTTGCTCTGCCGCATAGGTCACCGTTCGGACCGAGGCTCCGGCAATATGCGGCGTCAGTGTCACGTTGGGCAGTTGTAGCAGCGGCCAGTCTGCAGGTGCCGGCTCCACCGAAAACGTCTCCAGCATGGCACCTGCCAGCCGACCGCTGTTCAGTGCCTCGTAGAGTGCATCGTAGTCACACAGCGGGCCCCTTGCCGTGTTGACCAGCAAGGCTTCGGGTTTCATCAGTGCGAGGGTGGTGGCATTGATCATGTGCCGGGTTTCATCGGTCACCCGTGGATGCAGGCTCAGCACATCCGACTCGGCGAGTACACGTTCAAGGCTGACCAGTTCCACACCCTGCTCGGCAACGCTCACAGGAAGCTGGACATAAGGATCATTGACCAGAATCTTGCAGCCGAATGCCAGCAGCAACCGGACTACCCGTGTGCCAATATTGCCATAGCCTATGACGCCGACAGTCATCTCATTGAGCTCCCGCCCGGTGGTATCTGCCCGATAGAGATCACCACGCCATTTGCCATGACGAAGCGCTTCATGGCCAACCCGTATCTTGCGTGTCTCAGCCAGGATGGCGCCGATAGTGAATTCGGCAACCGCGCTGGCATTACGCCCAGGCGTGTTGACAACCAGTACGCCATGCTCCTTTGCCGCCTGCATATCGATATTCACGGGACCACCACGCGATACCGCGACAAGTTTGAGATCAGGCAGACTCTGAAACATTTCTCGCGACATGGGAGCGAGGTGGGTCACCAGTGTTTGCGCATTACCCACGAAGTCGACAACATCATCCGGTGCGCCGAAAAATTCCTTAAGTCCTACGAGTTGACTGCCATGATACCCATGCTCCATCGGCAGGTCCGGCCAGTCATCTTTGCGGGTGCGGATGCTGACCTGGTCTCCACAGACATCCAGCAGTTTCTGCTCGAATATTTCCGGCAACATGAAATGGTCACCTATGATGGCCACACGGTGAGTCATTTTCCAATCTCCTGAAGGCTGTTGATGGATTTCCATATGGGCACCAGCGCCTTACGCGCATCGACGTAGACTGGAAAAATGGATCGGTAGATGCCATGCAGTTTTTCATCAGGCTGCTCCAGCTCACTCAGCAACGGGCTTACCCAGGCATCGACACACGCATCCATGTTCTCATGCACACCCAACGATACCGCTGCCATCATTGCAGCACCCGCGGCACCCGCCTCGGAACGGGACGAGTAACGTACAGGAATACCCACTGCTGCAGAGAGTATGCTTCGCAACACACTGGACTTGGCCGCTCCTCCACTGAGTCGAACCTCCCTCGGTACGACACCCATGGCGCCATAGCAATCCGCAGCAGCCATTCCGAGCCCCTCCATCACTGCGCGCACCAAGTCCGGAAATCGATGGGATGAGCTGAGTCCGATAAAACCGGCCCTGGCATCATTGTTGACAAAGGGACCCCTTTCACCAGCTTCCGAAATATACGGGTGGTATAACAAGCTGCCGGATGCACCCGCAGAGGCCCAGCGATCAATATGCGCCAGTAGCGACGATGGACTTGCAGTCGTGCCCAGGTCGTTCAGCAGGTCAGCTGCCACAGACAGAATCCAGTCGATGTTCAATGTGGCAGACATGTTCGATTGCATCTGGCTGACCCTTCCAGCAACCGGCAGGACCATGACGTAACCTGTCCGGTCAGGGTTCAAGCGCACCTCGCTATCGCGCACCGACACCATGTGCATTCCAGTACTACCCACGATGGAACACCCCGCATCGCCGGTTCTGCAATGGATACCAGACCCCATGGCCGTACACACCACGTCGACGTAGCCAAGGCATACAGGCGTACCAGCCAGCAGGCCAGTCTCTCTTGCAGCGTTACGTGTCAATGAGTGCAGCTGTTTCACGCCATCGACAATGGGTGGCAGCAGTGATCGATCGTCGGTTAATCCAAGGCTGCTTATGACCGAATCGTCGTAGTGTCGAGTGCGAAAATTGCCGAAGGTGAAACACGCCTCCGACGGATCGGTCACCCGTTCGCCGGTTAGTTTCAGATAGAGCCAATCCTTGCAATGCATGGCGGTTTCGGTTTTCTTCAGCATCTCCGGCAGCACCATCTGCATATGAACCAGTTGCATACCCTGCTGACATGAATTAAGCCCGGTTCCGGTTGCCTGGAATCGGAAGGCATCAGTGTCGAGTTGCCGCATTCGCTGGACAGTGGGTGCAGAGCGCGAATCCAGCCACAACCAGGCATCGTCAACCGGTTCATGATTGCGGCCGACAAGCCAGGTACCATCACCCTGGCCGGTTACGGCAATAGCAGCTGTACGCTGGTCGAGATCAGGCAATCGCGTAGCCAGGTCACACAGAGTCGATACGCAGTCCTTCCATGTCTGTTTCATGGACTGCGTAGCCGTACCATCCGCCTTCTGCAGGTAACTATTTGGCGTGGATGCGATGGCCAGTTGATTTCCGGCGAAGTCGAAGGCTACGGCCTTGACCATCGAGGTGCCTGAATCCACACCGATAATGACATCCCTGCCCATCAGGCCATGCTCCTGCCATGACTCAGCGCCCGGCCGCTGACAGGATCAAACACGTGCAGGTCATCAGGCTCCAGATGTATGGCTATGGTGTCCCCGTCTGACAGTCGCACCCTGTCATGTTCGACCAGCACGATAGTCTCATCGGCAAAACTGGCGGCTATGTGAGTCTGGTCGCCCAGCCACTGGTTGACCATCACCTGGGCCGGCGCACCATCTTCACGCCGCTTTACGGCATATGGGCGAACACCGAGCACCACCTCTTTCAGCTCGATGATCTGCTGTCTCACAGACTCCTGGAATTCAGCTTCCGGATACCTCAGTGCCAGTCCACCGGCCAGCTCGAATTGCACGGAACCATCGACCACCGTGGCGCGGGCGGGAAATACGTTCATCGGAGGTTCACCGACGAATGTGCCGGTGAACAGATTGGCTGGCCGCTCCTTGATTTGATCAGGGCTGGCGTACTGCTGTAATTCGCCATCCTCCATCACCGCGATGCGATCAGCCAGTGCATTGGCCTCCGTCTGGTCATGGGTAACGAGAATCGCGGTCAAGTTGCGTGACTTGATATAATATTTCAGGCGACTACGCAGCAATGTGCGCAGTTGCGGTTCCAGCTGCCCCATAGGCTCATCGAGCAGGTAGAGATCAGCCTGTCGGATCAGCGCACGTGCCAATGATACGCGTTGCTGCTCTCCACCGGAGATGGAGCTCGGAAACCGTTCCAGTATTGCACTGATTTCCAGCATCTCTGCCATTTCTTCCACGAGACGTCCGGTTTCCGTTGCATCAACCGTGGAAGATTTCAACGCAAACGCAATATTGTCGCGAACCGACACAGTGGGATACAGGGAGTAGCCTTCGAACGCCATGGCCACATTGCGTTTGACAGGAGACAGTGTCTGGACTTCCCTGCCATTGATCAGAATTCTGCCGCGACTTGCAGATTCGAAACCTGCCACCATACGCAGTGTCGAAGTCTTGCCGCAACCCGAGGAGCCCAGCAACGCTATGATCTCGCCTGGCATCACCTCCATGTTGATGTTCTTGACTGCATGTACGCCCTTGTCTATCTCACCATAGAACTTGTCGACACGGTCCAGATGAAGTACGGGCTGGTTCATGCGACCTCTCCATGAAGACCCGTTTTCGAGTTAGACGATTCGATCAGAGTGCCGGTGCCGTGGTCGAATAGTACGGCGTTGTGTAGATCGACTGTAATATGTGCAGTGCCAGTGGCAGGCCCCGGTGTGCCAGCGGGCCGGGACATCATGATTTCCCGGTTGCCTGCCGTAAGCATCAAGGTCACGGTTTTTTCATTGAGTGGTGTTTCAGCTTCGACCTTGACAGGGAAAGAACCGGGGGTGCCCTCATCCGCAAACTGAACAGCCTCCGGTCGAACACCAAGCACACACGGCATGCTCACGGTATGAGCATAATGCTCTCCGATCGTCAGTGGCTGTCCAGACAGCCTGATCATCACATCGTTAGCGGATCGTTCTGGCACTACATCCAGCAGGTTGATGACCGGATCACCGAACAAACGGGCGATATCACTGTGCGCAGGTCGCATATAGATGTCCTCAGGCGTTCCGTACTGCTGGATACCCTGATGGTTCATGACAGCAATCCTGTCACCCAGAGCCATAGCTTCCTTGTAGTCCTGGGTGACGTAGACAACCGTTGCATTCTGGCTTTTCAACAAGCGAGGCAATTCCAGGCGCATCTCGAAGCGCAATTTGGCGTCAACGTTGCGTAGTGGATCGTCAAGCAGTAAAAGTTCGGGTTGTCCGGCCAGTGCTCGCGCCAGGGCAGTTCGTTGCTTCTGACCGTTTGACAGCTCCCTAGGATAATGGGTCAGGACATGGTCGATTTTGAGCAGTCTGGCCAGGGCATCAACACCGGAGCGGATCGCGCTCGCTCCAAGCTGCCGTGCGGTCAATGGACTGGCTATGTTTTCCATGGCACTCATGTGCGGGAACAGGGCAAAGTTCTGGAATGCCATGCCGACGCCGCGATACTCCGGCTCCACACCGCGCATATCCTTTCCATCGATGAGAATACGACCCGCATCCGGCTCGATGACACCGGCGACAAGCCGCAGTAACACCGTCTTGCCGGCACCCGACGGACCGAACAGGACCAGGGTCTGGCCCTTGTCTACGGTCAGCGTTACACCATCCAGGACCAGATCATCCTTAAACGATTTGACAACCTCGGTCAGTTCAAGCGACATGCTCTACCCCTTGACCGCGCCAAGTGACAATCCTTCCACCAGATAGCGCTGAGCATAAATTGCGAGGGCAAAGGTTGGTGCAATCGACAGCACGATACCGGCAGCAATCTGTCCATACTGGATACCGGAGGCGGTCACGAAAGCCAGCGCTCCTACCGTGACCGGCTGCTTGTCAGCCGATGCCAGGACCAGCGCAAAAATAAAATTGTTCCACGCAAAGATGAACGCCAGCAGACCTGCTGCGGCAATGCCTGGTTTGGCCAGTGGCAAGGCTATCTTTCGGAAGGTGGCAAACCAGCTGTGCCCCGCAATCCGGTAGGCGTACTCCACATCGGCAGGTATGTCTTCGAAATAACCGCGCACAATCCACAGTATCAGTGGCAGCACGATCAGTTGATAGACCCATATCAGTCCGATATAGGTATTGGCAAGCCCGATCTGCTGGAAGTAGATCGTCAGTGGCAGCAGTACCAGCAGAGGCGGTGCAAAACGAAATGACAAAAGAGTGAAGGCGATGTCCTCCGAGCCGCGGAACTTCAACCTGGCAAAGGCATAGGCAGCTGGCACCCCCAGTAGAAGACCCACGGCTACCGAAGACGTAGACAACAGCAGCGAGTTCCAGAGATTACGCATGAACTGGATTTCCAGGGATCCCGCTGCGGTTTGCAGTTTGCCTGTGATCAGGGAACGGTAATTGATCAGAGTGGGTTCGAAGACCATTGAAGGCGGTACACGCAGAATCGTCTCATTGGTCTGGAACGACATCAGCAATATCCACAGGATAGGGAACATGAAGAACAGGATCACCAGTGTAATTGCCAGTCCTCTCAGTACCCTCTCTACAGGGCTCATAGTGTCCACAGTCTTTTCTCAAGCCTCCCCGCGCGCCTTTTCACGCAAACGCAACCAGTTCTTGATAAACAGATTCGACAGAAAATAGGTGATGGCCCAGAGAATCATCAATAACGCGGCGGAGCGTCCGACGTTCGTCGACTGGAAGAAGTTCAGGTACGCCTCCACCTGGAACACAGTCAAGGTGTCGCCGGGACCGCCTTGTGTCATGGCATAGATGATGTCGAACTGCTGTATCGATTCGATGACTCGGAACAACGTCGCCGTCAATAAAAAGGGGGTCAGCATGGGCAAGGTGATACGCCAGAACACGAACCATCGAGGAACACCGTCTAGTTCAGCTGCCTCGAATGGCTGTCTGGGCAGAGAACGCAGACCGGCCAGCAACAGGATCATGATGAACGGTGTGTAAACCCAGATATCGACCAGCACCACTGTGAACATGGCTGTAGCCGGGCTTGACGCCCAACGCATGTCCTCGATGCCAAGCAGCGAGGCATAGTAGCTCAGTATGCCGAATCCCGGATTGGTCATCAGCTTCCACATCAGTGCGGCCAGCGCTGGTGCTGTCATCAATGGCATCAACAACATGATGGAGACCGTATTGTTGAATCTCGTGCGCCTCTGCAATAGCAAGGCAATACCAAGCCCTAAAAGCAATTCCAAAGTCACAGCCAGAAACGCATAACTCAGGGATACCTTGAGTGTGTTCCAGAACGCCGGATCGGACATGAAGTTCAGATAATTCTGACCCCAGTTCCACTCCCGCGCCCACGGTTGCGAGAGGCGATAGCGCTGCAGCGAATACGCAACAGCAGTGAAAAATGGAATTAGAATTCCGATGCAGGTAAGCAGCGCCGGCAGACTCAGGACATAGGGCAGCCATCTCTTGCTGACCTTGAATCCTCGCTTGTGTCGGACAGGTGCCGATGCAGCCACCATAAAAGTCCTTCTCCTGATCTGTTCGCTTGTTCCTTTGCCATGTGTGGAACACGCACAATCCTGTTCATTAATGCACCTCCAGTCTCCCCGAACCGAAAACGCCGGCCGGGGAGAAAGGGGGCAGCAGGGGCTGACGATCAGCCGAGACCGGCCTCCTTTAACTGCCTGTCGACACTCTGCGCCAACTGATCCAGGCCTTCGTCCACGGGCACTTCCTTAGCGACCATTTTCTGCAGAGATGCCGCCCATTCAGTAGTCAGGTCGAAAAACAGCGGCTGTGCCGTGAAGTGAATCTTCGCACCCGGGGCAGAGACATCGTGCATCTCCACATACCCGGGATAGCTGTTATTGAGGCGATCACGGAACATCTCGTCCGCCCATACTGATTTTCTGACCGGATTGACAAAGTCCATCTTTGTGGCGCCGAACAGAGCATGCTCATAGCCGGATGCCCATTGCATGAAGTACCACGCTGCATCCTTCTGATTAGAAAAGCTGGACATCGCCAGTGACCAGATCCAGATGTTGGGTGTGGGTACCGGTGATTCCGGATTGGCGGAAAATGGTGCATAGGCAAGCTTTCCTGCCTGCGCATTGTCTCCACCATTCATGAAGTAGCCCAGGATATCCGCGTCATAGATCATCGCTGACTTGCCGGCACCCAGATCGGTACCCACCTGATACCAGGTATGCGTGGCCCAGTCCGGCGCACCGCTGTCCTGTATCATCTTTACCCATTTACCGTGGTATTCCTTCGACACATCGGTATTCATCGCTGCCGACAGCTTTCCATCAGCACTGACGTTCAGGTCTTTCTCGCCATAACTGGCATAACCTGACAGGAATCCCGGGTGGATGGTTGCCCACGAGCGTGATCCTCGGACACCGATACCGTAACCACCGTCCATTGCCTGCTGCGCCGCGGCAGCGGTCTCCAACAACTCATCGATATTCCTGGGTACGCTAAGACCCGCCTTACTGAATACTTCCGAGTTATATGACAGGTTGTTCTGTTCGTAGCCCCAGGGAATGCACCATTGTTTTGCATCTTCCGAACCCAGTGCGCCACCGGGTTGGCCATTCCAGGCACAGGAGCTGCGGACTCCCTCGAGCATGTCTTCCCAGTTGTAATCCGGATTTGTTTTCGACGTATCACCAATCCAGGCGTTCAGGTCCTCAACCCAACCTGCCGGACCATAAGTCCAGGTCATGTAGGCACCTGTCATGAAGGCATCATATTCACTGGAGCCCGACGAAAGTGCCGCAGTTACCTTGTCGAAATAGACATCTTCCGGGAACACGTCATACTGCACATCCATTCCAGTCAGCGCCTTGAAATTCTCCAGATTGGCGATCATCGCGTCCGCATACGGATGCTTGTTCAGCAACAGCTTTACTGTAGTGCCTGAATGCTTCTTCCAGTCGAAGCCATTCTGTGCCAGGGCATTGGTCGCCACTGCGTTGGCCAGTACACCCGCGGTCGGCGCCGAGATTCCCAATACGGCAAGACGTTTGAGCAGCCCTCGCCGTGATATTTTTCCGTTGACAAAAGAATGCAACAGGTCCTTTTCTTTTCCGTACATAACACTTCCCCTCAAGTTTAGACTGCTGTTTAATCAACCATCAGCGCACTGGCTGTGCGCTCATCAGTAATCAGTCCGCTAATCAAGCCACTCCTGAGAATTGCCTCGATTGCCCGGACCTTTTCATTGCCACCAGCGACCGCGACAATTCTGCTGCTCTGCATATCGGACAGTGCTACGGAGAGCGTTCTCGCGGTCAGCGACGTCTCCAGACTTTCACCGTTCTCGTTGAAGAAATGCCCAAGCAGCTCACCGTATGCTCCCAGTGCCTTGACCTGCTGGATCTCCTCACGCTCGATCATGCCCGAAGAGACCAGCTGGGCACTGGGTTCAGCCGTACCGATTCCGACGAATTTCAGACTGGATCTGGCGGCCATCTCCATCACCTCTACAACGCCACGCTGATTCAGCAGAACTTCCCGATCTTCTACACGATTGGCGAAAAATGGCACCGGCATTACATAGGCTTCCGCGCCGGTCTTGGCGGCAAGGTGATGCATGACGTCGTGTGGATTGGCCGAAAAATTCTTTGTCAGACCGCCTAGCAGTGAAACGAAGCGGACACCTTTAGAGGTTATCGATGGCAACTGATGGACGGTGGCGGACAAGGTACGCCCATGACCAAGACCGATAAGGTCATTACTTCCGGTTTCCATTTCACGTTGCAGAAATGCGGCACCTGCAACACCCAGTTCCCTGAGAGGCAGCATGTCATCACTGACACGGGGGACGACCTCGCAATAATCCAGCGAATAGCGTTCAAACAGGGAAGACTCCAGCGCGACGCATTCGGCAATGTCTCCGTCGATGACGAATTTTACGGCACCTTCCTGAGTGGCACGCGCAATCAGACGGTGGGCCTTGACACCCGATACACCCAGCTTCTTGGCAACTTCCGCCTGTGTGAGCCTGCCCACATAATGCAACCAGGCAGCACGGATGGCCAAACTGGCCTCCATCGCATTCCGGGGTTGAATCATGGTCCCTGACATTGACTTTCTAATTCATGTAAATATTTACATTGTCCGTAATTATTTGCAGAATGAGCAGGCCTTGTCAACAACTCTCAGTTTTTTTCTTTTTCACCCGGCTCTTTTCACCCTTCACCCTTCACCCGTGACCCGTCGTCTTTTTCAGAAAAATTCACAACACACTCGCATTGGGTGGCCGACCCCTGGGTTTCGGGCACAATGAAAACGTCTTTTCAACAATCGTCGAATCTCACCATGACAATCAAGATCGCTGTGCTGGATGATTATGCGGACGTGGCGCGTCACGCAGCAAACTGGGATGTGCTTACGGATGCGACAGTCATCGTGTTCAACGACACGCTGACCTCACAGGCCGAGCTGGTGGAGCGCTTGCAGGATTTCGACGTGATCTGCCTGATGCGTGAGCGCACACCCTTTTCCGCCGACCTGATCGAGTTGCTGCCACGACTGCGGCTTATCGTCACCACTGGTCCACGCAACCTGTCGATCGATCTGGACGCCGCCACTGCACGTGACATCACTGTCTGTGGAACTCAGTCACGAAAGACTACCACTGCAGAATTAGCCATGTTGCTGATGCTGACGATGTCGCGTCAGTTTCCCGCAGAAGTCCAGGCCATGCGGGAACACGGTTGGCAGCGTGGACTGGGCCGAGACCTCAACGGCCTGGATCTCGGACTGATCGGCCTGGGCAATATCGGCGCGCAAATGACCGCACTGGGCAAGGCTTTCGGCATGTCGGTTCACGCCTGGTCTCCCCATCTGTCACAGGATCGCTGCCGTGAGCTGGCGGTGACCTATCACCCGGATCTGAAATCCCTGATGGCGTCGGCCGATGTCGTGT
>JABDKN010000230.1 GCA_013002205.1 Granulosicoccus sp. | reverse complement strand
GGTGTTGGCAACGGAGCTGCTGCGTGCGAATCTGGCGCGTTTGAATCTGCAGAGGCATCCATGAAAGTGCCGTACTATCGGGTCGACAAGGCCTTGATCCTACTGACTCAAAAACTATTTGTAAAATCGATAATATATATGAATATATAATATTTTGCGATACATCATGGAAAGCCTCCGAGCGTGACACGATATTGAGAGACAGTGTGGAATGGCATTGTGCAATAGCCAATTACAATGAATTGACACCACTTGGACGCACGGCTACCATCCGCCCAAGGGGTTCTGCGAACACCCCGTGAGGCTCAGGCTCAAGAGTCGCGACAGACACCAGTGTCTCCAGCCATCAGGCAGGAAGCAAATGGAATCTATCGCTGAGTCGAGGAGTCGATATGTCCGCCCCCAATGAAATTACTGTTGCAAATTTGCTGCGTTTGATCGGTACGCCAGAGTGTCCGGTCATCGTCGATATTTCGCTGGATCCGGATTTCGAAGCCGATCCCTACCTGATTCCCACATCGTTCAGGCATCCGCATGATGATCGCCAGGGGTTGATTCAACGTCTGGGCGGCCGCCGCTGCGTCATATCCTGCCAGCAGGGCATCAAGCTGAGCCAGGGCATGGTTGCCTACCTGCGTAATGAAGGCATTCACGCAGAGTATCTCTCAGGGGGCATGTACGGTTGGCGAGACAGCAAAGACACGTTGCGCATCTCAGCAGCGGTGATTCCCGATGCCGTAGATGGATCGACACTGTGGGTTACTCGCCATCGGCCGAAAATCGATCGAATTGCATGCCCCTGGCTCATTCGCCGATTCGTCGATCCGCAGGCCCGCTTCCTGTTTGTTTCGCCAACTGAAGTGAAAGGCGTTGCAAGCAGATATGGCGCAACCCCCTTCGATGTTGAGGAGGTGTTCTTCTCGCACCGGGGTGAACAGTGCACCTTCGATACCATGTTGCAGGAATTCGGACTGCAAAGTGTCGCCCTTAAAAGACTGGCTGCAGTGGTAAGGGCGGCAGATACCAACAGGCACGAGCAATCGCCGCAGGCCGCCGGTTTGCTGGCCATTTCTGTCGGGCTGTCCCGTCAATATTCCGATGACGTGCAACAGCTTGGTGCCGGTATGGGGATCTATGATGCGCTCTATCGCTGGGCGCGAGACGGATATGAGGAAACTCACGACTGGTTACCGACTGCCTCTCCAGTGAACACGTGATGCAACCTCAGGCTGTGGGTCATTCAGACGAAAAGGCAGCAGTTAGCGCTAACCCTACGCTAGGCGCTGCCACGCGTGTATGGGCGCGGATCGGGTTTCTTTCATTCGGCGGACCTGCAGCGCAAATAGCGCTGATGCATCGTGAGATCGTTGAAGAACGTGCCTGGCTGCGCGAACAGACCTTCCTGACTGCATTGTCTTTCTGCATGCTTCTGCCAGGACCTGAGGCGATGCAACTGGCTACCTATACCGGTTGGCGGCTGCACGGAACGATTGGCGGTCTCATCGCCGGTCTTCTCTTTGTGTTGCCGGGCGCTGTGGTCATCCTGGCGCTATCGGCTCTTTACGTAAATTTCGGGGAACTCCCTTTGGCGCAGGCGCTGTTTCTGGGCGTCAAGGCGGCGGTGCTGGTCATCGTCATCGAAGCATTGCTGCGCATCTCACGACGCGCCCTCAAAGTAGCACAGCACTGGTGGATTGCTGCCATGGCATTTCTGGCGCTCTTTGCATTCGATGCACCGTACCCGCTGGTTATCTTACTGGCCGCGGTGGCAGGGCTGACGTTTAAAGCAGACGCGGCAACGGAGATTGAATTCACTCCACATTCCAGCGTGAGCTTTGGCTCCACACTGCTGACGGTACTGATCTGGCTGGTGATCTGGTGGGGTCCACTGCTGATGCTGGAGATCCTGCTTCCAGCACATATCCTGGGAGAAATAGGGCGCTTCTTCTCGGTGCTGGCCACGGTCACGTTTGGCGGAGCCTACGCAGTACTGGCCTATATGGCACAGGAAGCGGTCAGCGGGTATGGCTGGTTGTCGGCGCCTGAAATGGCGGATGCGCTCGGACTGGCCGAAACCACCCCTGGCCCGTTGATACTGGTGACCGAGTTTGTCGGCTTTCTCGCAGCATCACGTGACAGTATCGGCAGTCCGAGCATTCTGCTGGGAGCGGCCGGAGCAGCCGTGACCCTGTGGGCCACGTTCATACCCTGTTTCCTGTGGGTTTTTGCCGGCGCTCCCTACATCGATCGTATCCACGCAATGCCACGGCTGAAAAATGCGCTCGACGCCATCACTGCAGCGGTGGTCGGCGTCATTCTGAATCTCTCGATATGGTTTGCCCTGCAGGTCGCATTCGGGTCCGTGTCTCGACACACTGTGGGCTGGTTCCAGCCCTGGATCCCCGACGTTTCCACACTGGACTGGCGAGTACTTCTGCTGACCCTGGTCGCTGGTATCCTGCTGCTGCGTCTGCACAAAGGGGTCCCTGTCACACTGGCAATCAGTGCGGCACTCGGACTGTTGCTTGGGTTCGTGGTATCAGGTTAATTTATTGTGGCAGCTGCTGACGCCGCCCTCTGACGTACAATCTGCTGAGTCACCAGGGAGCTTCCCGGCAAACTACAGCATGCGCTACGTTCAGCTCAGGGCATTTCACTACGTCGCCATTCACGGTGGATTCTCACGGGCTGCCAAGGCGCTGCATGTCACTCAACCGGCAATCTCCGACCAGGTGCGCAGACTGGAAGCCGAGTACGATATCAAGCTCTTCGAACGTCGCAATAAACAGATCGTGGTGACGACTGACGGCCTTGCCCTGCTGGACATTACGCACCGGATGTTCGAAATCGAGCAGCGTGCCCTGGAACTGCTGAGTGAATCCCGCGCGACTCGCACCGGAACCCTGCGCATCGTGGCCGATTCTGCGCATCACATGACGCAGGTGCTGGCACGTTTCAGGCAGGAATTTCCCGGGGTTTTCATCTCCGTGCGCTCAGGGAATTCCGGTCAGGTCATTGAGCAGCTCGACCGCTACGAGGCTGATATCGGCGTGCTGGGAAATCTGCCAACGGACAATAAACACGACGTCATCACGCTGGATTCAACACCCATCATTGCATTTGCGCCGGTCGGCACCGCCCAGGGCATGCGCAAGTCTGTCAGCCTGAAAGAACTTTGCACCTGGCCACTGGTCATGCGGGAACAAGGGTCACGCACACGTGCCAAGCTGGAAGAAGCGGTCAACGCGGCCGGTTATCTGCTGAGCATCAGTATCGAGGCCGAAGGGCGCGAAGCCGTGCGCCAGATCGTGGCGGCTGGCGGCGGTGTGGGCATCGTCTCGGAGGCGGAATTTACCAGCAGTCCGGAACTGCAGAAAATCCGCATTCGCAACGTCAACTTGACCATGGAAGAGGCGATCGTGTGCTTACGCGAGCGACGTGAAAACAAGCTGATCAGTCGGTTCATGCAACTGGCCAGGGAGATGGCCCAGGGTGACGGGTGAGGACTGCACGGTAATTCCCTGAACAGCCTTGACGCTGGGTTACCGCTGCGTCAAGCTGCTGAGGCAGCGGGAATCGACAAGAGTCACCGTGGTAGTGTCGGTTGTAGTCACGGGCTTACACGTCTGTGGAGTCTGTGTCCAATGCGTTCGTCATTATTCAGTGAGTTCAACAGCGAGGTTCCATGCGTCCACTTCGACTCGGTGTCGCACAGCTCGGTCCGATTGCTCACGATGAGGACCGGGATTCAGTTGTGGATCGGCAACTGTACCTGCTTCATCGTGCAGCCAATGCCGGTGTCGAATTCGTGGTGTTTCCCGAACTGGCATTCACCACCTTTTTTCCACGCTTTTTGATCGACAAGGACACGGAACTGGATACGTGGTTCGAAAAGGAAATGCCGGGAAAGGAAACCCGGCGGCTGTTCGAGCACGCACAGAAACTCGGTATCGGATTCAGTATCGGCTTTGCCGAACGGATTGAACAGGCAGGGCAGGTTCATCGTTACAACACCAGTATTCTGGTGAGTCCGCAAGGCCGGATCGTGGGTCGTTACCGAAAGGTCCATTTACCAGGCCATACGGAGTATGAATCCGGTCGCCCGTTCCAGCACCTGGAGAAACGCTATTTCGACACAGGTGACATCGGCTTTGAAGTCTGGCCGTTCATGGGTGCCAGAGTAGGTATGTGTATCTGCAATGACAGACGCTGGCCGGAGACCTGGCGGGTGCTGGGGCTTAAAGGTGCCGAACTGGTGACACTGGGTTACAACACGCCGGTGCACTATCCGCCTGTACCACAGCACGATCACCTGCAGAGCTTCCATCACCTGCTGCCCATGCAGGCGGGTGCGTACCAGAACGGGACATACATTGCTGCTGCCGCCAAGGCGGGTGATGAGGAAGGATCAGTCCTGCTGGGCCACAGCTGCATCATCGCCCCAACTGGTGAGCTTATTGCCATGTCGCATACCCAGGGTGATGAGTTGATTTTCGCTGACTGCGACTTCGATCGTTGTCAGGACATCAAGCAGCATCTCTTCAACTTTACCCTGCACCGGCAGCCTCAGCACTACACACTGATTGCCACTACCCCAACGCCCGAAGCGCCACCTGCTCCGTTGTTGAACACGGATGTGCCGTGTCGTCACACCGGCAACGCCTACCGTTCGCCACAACCCGTACCGGCCGATTCACCTCTGGCCGCCGATGCCTGCGCTGTGGCGAGGGCACACATTACTGCCTGGCCCGGCTATGCGGAAACACCCTTGCACTCACTCTCCGGACTTGCACGGCGTGCCGGACTGGCAGCACTGTGGTACAAGGATGAAGCGGATCGATTCGGTCTTGGCAGTTTCAAGTCACTGGGTGGCGCCTACGCGGTCGCGGTCAATCTTCGCCAGCAACTTGAACACACACTCGGCCATGAGATTGGTATCGATGAACTGGCCAACGGACGCTACCGTGAACATACGGGGAAAATCACGGTCACGTGTGCAACCGATGGCAATCATGGTCGTTCCGTTGCCTGGGGGGCACAGCGATTCGGTTGTGCCTGCATCATCTACATTCATGGCGAAGTCAGCGAAGGGCGAGCAGCAGCCATCCGCCAATACGGTGCAAAAGTGTTACGGGTCGATGGAAACTACGATGAGTCGGTGCGCCAGGCGGCACAGGATGCAAAGGAATTCAATCGGGTGGTTGTGTCGGACACTTCTTATCCGGGGTATCTGGACATTCCTGCCGATGTCATGCGCGGTTACACGGTGCTGGCCGATGAAGCGCTCGATCAATTGGGTACGGATGTTCCCACGCACGTATTCCTGCAAGGTGGCGTGGGTGGCTTTGCTGCGGCTGTCACCGCCAGGGTGCGTGACCGCCTGGCCGATCATGCCGTGCGTATCGTCATCGTCGAGCCGGAGAATGCCGCCTGCATTCTCGACAGTATTGCTGCTGGCCGGCCGATCGCGGTCACAGGTGACCTGGAGACCGTAATGGCCGGGCTGTCATGTGGAGAGGTGTCGCTACTGGCGTTCGATCTATTGAAACCGCTGATCGATGATGTCATGACGGTACCGGACTCGGCAGCGATCGCCTGCATGGGTCTGTTGGCGGGTGGAGTCGGTGGTGATACGCCTGTCGTGGCCGGAGAATCCGCAGTTGGCGGGCTGGCCGGGGTGTTGATTGGCAGGGAACAGCCAGCATTGGCGGCAGCGTTGGCGCTGGATGATGCCAGCCGTGTTCTTCTCATCGGTACCGAGGGCGCAACTGATCCGCAGATCTATCGACACTTGGTGGGTCAGTCACCAGAGGCCATCAACCAACGTGCACGAGAAAGTGTCAGGCAGGCAAGCAGTGTGTCTTGATCGAGACTGTTGCCGCTGATCAACAATGGCGGCGAAGACCTCACGACCGTTGAACACCCTGTCTGGTGCCAGCGTAGGATTGCCTGGCAGAAGATACTGATAGGCTACATGCGTTACAACACCTTCCAGAATTCAGCTGCAACCGGACTAAGAGGTCGATCCTCCTGCCGGATCTTTCGTAGTACACGATGAACGGGTGGGTTTTCCGGTTGCACGAACGCCACGTTTGTCATGCCGCGGGTGATGGCATTGAAGGGCAGGACGGTTGCCCCCAGGCAGTTCTGCACATAGGCCAGTAGTACCGTGGTGCTGCGTGCCTGTAGAGTGCAAATTGATAACCGAGATTCGACCAGCGGGTGATTGACCATCCTGCACAGTGGATTGGCAATGAGCGGCTCCAGTGCGAGCAGCTCCCAGTCTGGATGACGGTCTGGATCTCGTAACGCTTCAGCAATGGCTCCATTCCGGGCAAACACGATACCCAGGCTGTCCGTCAGGATGACATCATCTTCCCGGGTAGCGGTCGGTGTGGAAGAAATGATCCCGATATCGGCCTCATCAGTCTGGATACGACGACGCACTGCCGCACTGTCCACATCGCTGATCTCGAGGCGGACATCCGCGTGTTGTTCGCGAAAATTGGCGATGGCCAGGGGCAGCAGACTCACAGCCGCTGACGGGACTGCTGCGAGTCGTACCGTACCTGCGGTAGCCAGTACATGCCTGTGAATTGCATCGGTGCAGCGGTCGAATGTATCGGTGGCACGATGACATTCCTGCAGCACGAGTTGGCCCAGAGGCGTCAACCGATTCTTTCGATCTGTCTCGAATAGCGGCGCACCCACAGTTTCAGTGAGCTGTGACAGGGTCATCGAGACGGCGGAAGGCGTTCGATGCAGACTGTCGGCCGCTGCGGCCAGGCTGCCTTTTTCCGCCACCGTCTGGAAGACCCGGAGCATCTCTAGTTTAAAGGGCATTTCAGAAAAACTGAATAAATGATGAAAAAATGTAGATTGACTGAATAAATGGCACCCGTCAACATCCGTGGATCATTAAAGAGGAGCGTTGTCGTGCAACAGACGGGTATTCATATCGCCGGACGCTGGGAGGCAGGAATCACCAGCATCGAAAACCGTAACCCTTCGGATGTCTCTGACCTGATTGGTCACTACGGTCAGGCCAACGGCGATCTGCTGGAGGAAGCCCTCAACTCAGCCCGACAGGCGCAACCAACCTGGTGGGCTGCCGGTGTGCAGAAGCGGCACGATGTGCTAATGGCCATCGGTACGGAACTGATGAGCCGTGCGACTGAAATCGGCGAGTTGATCGCCCGCGAGGAGGGCAAACCAGCGGCCGAGGGCAAGGGAGAGGTGTATCGCGCGGGGCAGTTTTTTACCTGGTTTGCCGCCGAGGCATTGCGTAACCAGGGTGATCTGGCCGAGAGTGTGCGCCCTGGCGTCGAGATCGACGTGCGCCGTGAGCCGGTCGGCATCGTGGCTATCGTCAGCCCCTGGAATTTTCCGGTCGCAACGCCTGCCTGGAAAATCGCACCCGCACTCGCCTACGGTAACGCCGTGTTGTGGAAACCTGCCAACCTGACCCTGGCCAGCGCAGTCGCACTGACCGAGATCATCACCCGTCAGGACATACCGGCCGGATTGTTCAACCTGGTGTCCGGACCGGGCCGGGAGGTCGGCCAACACCTGGTCGAAAGCCCGCTGATTGACGCGATCAGCTTTACAGGCTCGGTATCGGTCGGACGCAGTATTGCAGCATCGGCCATCGGCAACATGACACGCCTGCAAATGGAGATGGGGTCGAAGAATCCGCTGGTCATCATGGACGATGCCGATCTGGATCTGGCCGTGTCCTGTGCTGCCGGTGCAGCCTTTGGCGGTACCGGGCAGAAATGCACGGCCGCCAGTCGCCTGATCGTGCATGAATCAATCCACGATGCCTTTGTAGAACGTCTGGTTAAAGCCGCAGAGGCGTTTACCGTCGGCCATGCCCTGGAAGCCGACACACAACTGGGACCGGTGGTCAGCGATACCCAGTTGCAGCAGAACCTTGCCTACATCGACACCGGAAAAGCCGAGGGCGCCGAACTGCTGTGCGGCGGTGAACGTCTTGAACGCGCCACAGACGGCTACTACATGTCTCCGGCTGTATTTTCCGGTACCCGCAACGATATGCGCATCAACCGTGAAGAGATGTTTGCGCCGATTACCTGCGTCATCAAGGCAGGCGGTTACGACGAGGCATTGAACATGGCTAACGACACCGAGTTCGGTCTGACCGCAGGCATCATGACTCAATCCCTCGCACGTGCCTCACACTTTCGGGCGAACGCACGGGCCGGCTGTGTCATGGTGAACCTGCCCACAGCGGGTACCGATTATCACGTGCCCTTTGGCGGACGAGGTGCTTCATCCTATGGGCCACGCGAGCAGGGAAGTTACGCTGCCGAATTCTATACCGTTGTGAAAACCGCCTACGTCGCTGCCGGAGAGCCGCTGTAATGTCTCTTGAAATGCAGGGCATCGGTTCAACCGGCGGCAACGGTCCGCTGATTGATGGTCTGCAGTACGCCAACTGGTCAGAGAAGATATTCCGGCAGATGCGCGAGGGTGGTGTGGATGCCGTGCATGTGACCATCACCTATCACGAGAATTTTCGCGAGACCGTGCTGAACATCGAGCGCTGGAACCGCTGGTTCGAACAGTATCCCGATCTCATCATGCAAGGCCGGACTGCAGATGACATCGTTCTAGCTCGGGAGACAGGGCGCACGGCCATCTTCTTCGGTTCACAGAATCCGTCGTGCATGGAGGACGACATCGGACTGGTGGAGGTCCTGCACACACTGGGACTTCGATTCATGCAGCTGACCTATAACAACCAATCGCTGCTGGCTACGGGTTGTTATGAGAAGCTCGACAACGGTATTACCCGAATGGGGCGCGAAGTCATTGCCGAGATGAACCGGGTCGGACTGGTTATTGACATGAGTCATTCAGCCGAGCGTTCGACGCTCGAGGCCATCGAGTTGTCCACTCGCCCGATTGCCATTACCCATGCCAATCCGGCGAGCTGGCATCCGGCTGGGCGCAATAAATCCGATGCGGTGCTGCAGGCCTTGGGTGCCAGTGGTGGCATGCTCGGTTTTTCCGTCTACCCGCACCACCTTGAGCATGGCAGCGCGTGCACGTTGCAAAGCTACTGCGACATGATCTGTCGTACGGCCGATCTGATGGGTATCGAGCAGATCGGCATTGGTACTGATTTGTGTCAGGACCAGCCCGACAGTGTGGTCGAGTGGATGCGCGTTGGTCGATGGACGAAGTCCGTGGACTTTGGCGAGGGCAGTGCCGCCGCACCAGGGTTTCCTGACATGCCCGAATGGTTCAGTGACAACCGCCATTTCGACAACATCGCCAGTGGATTGAAAAGCGCTGGCATGAATGAAACGAACATCGCTGCGGTGATGGGCGGTAACTGGCAGCGATTTTTTGCAAGTAGCTTCGCTGCACTCTGATCCCGAAAAAAGGATGGCTTGTGCATCCTGACAATCCACCAGCGCTGGCAGCGAACTGGCGTCACTTAGACACTACCTGGAAAAATTACCCATGAATCAAACTGCGAATTCCACTGAATCGATTCCACCCTTCACTGACACGGCATCCCCGGTACCTGACCAGAGTCCGCAGAAGCTGGACAAGACCCTGTTCGCCTTGACCGGCGGATTCATTCTGGCTTTCTGTACGCTGGCAATCGTCAACATCGATGCACTGTCTGCCGCTGTGGACTGGGGATTCAATTTTTCAGCCACCTGGTTTGGCCTGTATTGGCAAGTCCTGTTGCTGGCAACCTTTCTCATCGGCATCTTCATCTGCTTCCTGCCGGGAAGTCGTGCGGTGCTCGGTAACCTGGAAAAACCGGAGTTCAGCTACTTTCAGTGGGGCTCCATGATCATGTGCACACTACTGGCCGGAGGCGGTGTGTTCTGGGCAGCCGGCGAGCCGATTGCTCACTTTCTCTCCACCCCACCCCTGTTCGGGGATCTCAGTGCCGACACCCAGGCACAAACCAATGCTGCCATGGCCCAGTCATTCCTGCACTGGGGATTTCTTGCGTGGGCGATTCTGGGCTCGCTCACCACCATCATGCTGATGCACTATCATTACGACAAGGGCTTACCACTGGCACCACGCACCCTGCTGTACCCCGTATTCGGTGATCGTGCACTGCATGGCCCCATTGGACTGATTGCCGACGCGAGTTGCATTATCGCAGTCGTCGCGGGCACTGTCGGGCCAATCGGCTTTCTTGGACTGCAGATGTCGTATGGCGTGAATGCATTGTTCGGTATACCTGATACTTTTACCACCCAGGCGGTAATGATATTGACGCTGACCGCTGTCTTCACAATCTCGGCTATTTCCGGTCTGTCAAAGGGTATTCAACTTCTGTCGAAACTGAATATCATTCTCGCCTTCCTTTTGCTTGCCTTCATTCTCATTGCCGGACCCACCCAGTTCATATTCAAGAGTTTCTTCGGCGGACTGGGAACCTATTTCCAGAACTTTTTCGGCATGGCGCTGTACCGCGGTGAAGCCGGCCTGTTTGGCGCCCCGGGCTGGCTGGGTTGGTGGACCGTTTTTTTCTGGGGCTGGTTCCTGGGTTACGGGCCACTGATGGCAATATTCATTGCCCGGGTCAGTCGGGGTCGATCGATCCGCAGCATCATCATTTTGCTGTCGCTGATCGCGCCGCTGGTGACACATTTCTGGTTCACCATCATCGGTGGTTCCGGAATTGCCTTCGAACAGATGACGCCGGGTGTCATTTCAGGCCCCTTCGAAGGCTTCAACCTGCCGGCCGGCCTGCTGGCCATCACCCAGTCAATGCCCGCCGGCTTTGCCCTGTCACTGGCTTTTCTGGTGCTGACCATGTTCTTTGTGGCGACCACCAGCGATTCGATGAGTTACGTCATCGCCACGGCCATGTCAGGTGACAACCCATCGGTTGCACTGCGGGCCTTCTGGGGTATTGCAATGGCAGTGATGGCACTGATTCTGATTTCCACCGGTTCCGGGGGCATCGGCAAGCTGCAGAGCTTCATCGTGATTACGGCCGTGCCTGTATCGCTCGTGTTGTTGCCATCGGTATGGGATGCGTTACGCATTACACTGACCCTGAAGCGAGGATGATCAGATGACTGCAGGTAAACACGTCGAGCAATCTGAACAGCCGGTAGCACGACGCTCGCCCGACCAGGTGATGCGACTGGCGCGACTCGGTTGCGCCCATCCGACTCGGTTGTCGTTTCTGCGCATACTGCTGCGACGCATGCAGCAGGAGCATTGGCGATTCGACCGGCCGGTTTGGAATGTTGATTCTGCAGGGGTCGGGGTTGGTGTATACCGGGCTATCGGACCTTCCCGAACGTACTCGCTGATTGCCTTTGCGCATGATCTGCCCGATGAGATGCGCTCGGATCGGGTGATTGCCACAGCCTGGGATGCCACCTTCACCCTGTTCGATGGCGACCCTGAGCCTGCCGATATCGAACGCCTCTCCCACAATGTACCACTGCAGGAGGCTGGACGAATCAGTGCGAAGGAGCTATCGCTCAGTCGGGCCAATCGCTCGGTGCGTTTGTTCGAACACGTGGTGCAGTGTTTGTCGCGGGGGCAACAACCGGATGCAGGGAAGATCGATGCGGTGGGTTACCTGATGCGTACCACGGCCGTCTATGGGTCCGGAAAGTTTGGTGCGGCTGATCGGCGCGACATGGCCGATCGCTCCGCTTTCAATGAGCCCTTCCAGATCGAGATGCTGTCGGTCTGGCTGACGCGACAGTTTGTCGTCGATATCGCGGAACATCTGGCGTACTGCTCTGGTGGAGAGCAGGCCGTCAGGCTTGATCCAGTTTTGCGGCGCCGTCTCGGCGTCGGCAATTCTACCGGGTTGGGAATGGCGCCGTTTATTGTTCGTCATCCGGTGTTGCTGAACAACTGGATGATGGTGCGCGAAGAGGCTTTATCGCGGGTGCGTTCATGTGAACGCGTAGATACCGATGCACTCGAGGCCGTACGCGAGGCGCTGGAGCAGGCGCGCAGCAATGCACTCAACTGGCATTCCGAACACCCCATTCAGGTGCCAAAATTGACCGCGTTGCGAGCTGATCTGGACAGAATTGGCGAGCAGCTGGAACACGTCGAGATCCAGGCATCGAGACCATGGAATGTTCTCTGGCAATGGGGGGAACAGGCTCTATCGCTGGAAGGTCAGGAGGCGTTGTTGTCCATTCTCCTGGAGCCTTATGGGGAGATGGTCGATGGACTGTCTGGCTGCCTGAGCGCAAATGAAGAGATTGGATTTCGACTCGATGGCGCGATGAGCGTTGCCAAATTGCGTTCGCTGTTGGAA
>JABDKN010000022.1 GCA_013002205.1 Granulosicoccus sp. | reverse complement strand
GATGCCGCGGCAGCGGATGAGGGGATAAAGAAGGTCTGCGAGCAGATGAAGGGTACGCAGCAAAAGAGTCGGGTCACATTCTATTACCTGCTGGCTCAGCACACCAACACGATGGACAAGCTGATTTAGATAGCCTGCTCGGCAGAAATCTCCTGCTCTCGCGACGGGATGGTCTACCGCGCAGGCTCCCGTCTCGGCGGCAAATTGCCATCGGCAACGCCAGGTGTTCGCCGGGGCGGTGGCGCCGGACTCCCTGGTGGCTCTGCCATGGCGCGTTGCTCGCTGAACAGGTGTGCAATGGAGTTGGCGTAGTACGCGATGATGCCGCGTTCAGCCGGATTGGCACTGTACACCCCGTTCTCCTCGACGAGAATTCTGCGCAAGGTCAGCATGCGCAGACCGACATCCACCGCGTAGTTGTAGTCGCCACGGGGAATATAGGCGCGATGACCCCCGGCTTCGAGCTGGTCCAGTAATGCCAGCACCTCGGCCTTCAGTTCGATAGCGCTGCTGGACCGGGCCGGAGCGCGAACATACAACGTGGTCACCAGCGCTACCGGCAGAATGGGCGTGATTCTGCCGATGCGCTGCATCAGCTCTGTGGCCAGTGGGGTGACGTCGATCAGCTCGCCTGCGCGCAAGCCGCGCGTGCGCATCCACTCTCGCAGGGACACGGGTTCACCAAAGTTCACGCAGGCATAACCATTGCGGTAACGCCGTCCCCACAGTGCCTGCCACAGGGTCTTGGCACCGTAGGCCAGAAAGATTCTGCAGGATTTGCCCACGCTTCGCGGGGGCAGCTTGTCCGCCGATCGCAACAGGCTTCGATCCTCGATAACCCGGTCGTAGTTGATGCCCACTGGAATGAACACGATATCCCGCACACCCTCAGGATCGAAACCGCGCGTCATATAGCCGAGCAGGCCCAGACGGGCATTGGCCAGCCGGCCATCGCGGCTGAGTCGTCCTTCGGGAAATACGGCTTGCGGAACACCACCTTCGGCGGCCATCTGCACATAACATTCGAGTACCCGTCGATAGAGCAGGTTGCCGGAATCCCGCCGCACGAAAAAGCCACCCATGGCCCGAATCAATTGTTGCAGAGGCCAGATCCTTGCCCATTCACCCACTGCGTAGGACAGTGCCGTGCGCTCCGCTGCGAGGTAGGTGGCCAGTATGTAATCCATATTACTGCGGTGATTCATCAGGAATACGACGCTGGAGCGAGCGCCAATTTTTTTCAGGGCCTCATCATCGGCGTACCCCAGGCGAACACGATACAGGGCATGGACCAGTGCGCGGGCAGCCCAGTAGGCGGCCTTGAAATACAGCAGTGCATTGAAGGCCGGCACGATTTCTCGCGCGTAGAGGCCGACCTTCTGCATCAGAACTTCCCGCGGCACCTCCTCGGTGTCTGCCATGTCGTCAACCAGCGCCACGACGCGGGGGTGAAACGTCAGGCGATCGACCAGCACTGATCGACGGGTGAGCTTGAAGGAGGGGATGCGCAGGGCCAGTCGGGTATTCACGTCGTCGATCAGGCGATTGGCCCGTCGACGCAGCATCCAGCGTGCGCAGGGCAGCAGGAAATGCTGTAGCAGCCACAGGGACGACAGTGTCAGCCCCAGTAGCGCCATCCACAGGGGAACGTCGAGTCGGGAGCTCACGCTTCTATCAAGACAGTTGCCCTGCCGGTGTCCGATCGTCAACAGAGTATACTGCGTGGCATCATCCGTCCTGTCGTAGAATTGCGCCTCCGCCGTGAGCTCACCAATTTCGCCCCACTGCAGGCTGGATCATCTGGTCATTGCTGCCACGGATTGCGCCACCGGGGTCGACTGGTTCCACCACATCAGCGGCATCAGCCTGCCTGCAGGGGGCCAGCACCTGCAGATGGGTACGCACAATCATGTGACTGCGTTGTCGCGACATGCCTATCTGGAGTTGATCGCCATCGATGAGAGCGTGACGGCACCTGCACTACCGCAAGGCCACTCACGCTGGTTTGGGCTCGATGACAGTGCTTGCCAGGCCAGGCTGACCGATGCGCCCTGCCTGCTGAGCTGGGCGGTTGCCACCACTGATCTGGATGCGACGCTGATCACCGTGCGTAACGCCGGTATCGACCCGGGCCAACCCGTGTCGATGTCACGCGGAGACTTGCACTGGCGGCTGGCCCTGCGCCCCGATGGCTCG
>JABDKN010000109.1 GCA_013002205.1 Granulosicoccus sp. | reverse complement strand
ACAAGGCCACCAGCATCAGTGCCGGCATCGATGGTGGACAGCCCTGGCGCCGCACTTTCGGCGACAACGTCACCTACACCGACTGGAGCCGCGATAACTACTTTCACGCGGTTCGCAAGCTGGTGGGCAGCGCCAGGCGCATCGGCATCGAGTTCGATCACGTCAACATAGATCTGCTCAAACAGCTCAAGTCAGAATTTTCTGGCGTGGAGTTTGTCGACATCGCCGACCCTTCCATGAAGCTGCGCATGATCAAGTCGGACGAGGAAATCGCCCACATTACCGAAATGACGCGCATTGCCGATATCGGTGGGGCAGCCTGTGTGGAGGTAATCGCAGTGGGCGTCGGCGAGCATGAAGTGGCACTGCATTCCACCGCGACCATGATTCGTGAGATTGCCAGGAGCTGGCCCGAGGGCGAGTTGCTGGATACCTGGACCTGGTTCCAGTCGGGCCTGAATACCGATGGTGCACACAACCCGGTGACCAGTCGCAAGATCGAGCACGGCGATATCCTGTCGTTGAATTGCTTTCCGATGGTAGCCGGCTACTACGTGGCGCTCGAGCGCACACTGTTTGCCGAAGAAGCGAGCGACGAGCACATCCGCCTGTGGGACATCAACTGCAAGGTGCATGATCGTGGCAAGCAGCTGTTGGTGCCCGGTGCCAAGTGCTCAGACATAGCCAAGGAGCTCAACGAGATCTATGCCTCCGAAGATCTGTTGCAATATCGCTCGTTCGGCTACGGGCACTCGTTCGGTGTGCTGTGCCACTATTACGGTCGTGAGGCGGGGCTGGAACTGCGCGAAGACTGCGAAACCGTGCTCGAGCCCGGTATGGTGATATCGATGGAGCCGATGATCACCATCCCGAATCATCTGCCAGGCGCCGGCGGCTACCGGGAGCATGACATCCTGGTGATAAACGACGGTGGTAACACGAACATCACCGGGTTTCCCTACGGTCCCGAGCACTTGATCGTCAAAGGCTAGTAGCGTTCGACAGAGCTGTCTGACAACGCCAGGCGTTTTCGAAGCGCAGGATTCGTATCGCCCGGGAGCCTGTTGATGGCCGGCCGCAGTGAGAACGCAATGCGTCGGCAATCGGGAAATGGGAATCGGCTACAAGGAGTAGACTGCGCGGCAGGAAATTCAGCCGCACAGGCGCCTTGCCGGGTCTGTGTGCATACTGGCGCAGTCTTAAATACCGTGGCAGCTTCGATGCCTTATTCCAATCGCCGTTCATTTACTACGTCTACAGAGTGCACACATGACTTACACATCCGGTCCACAGGTTATCGGCGATACTCAGGTTGCTGCCGCCATTGATCAGGAACTGGGGCGACAGCAGCATACGATCGAACTTATTGCATCGGAGAACATCGTCTCCGAGGATGTGATGCGAGCACAGGGGTCGGTACTGACCAACAAGTACGCCGAGGGCTACCCGGGCAGGCGATATTACGGTGGCTGTGAACATGCGGACACGATAGAGACCCTGGCCATCGAGCGTGCTAAAGCGCTATTTGGGGCAGGCTTCGTCAATGTACAGCCACATTCGGGGGCACAGGCAAACCAGGCGGTTTTTCTGGCGCTGCTGCAACCTGGTGATCGCATCATGGGCATGTCGCTGGCTCATGGTGGCCATTTGACGCACGGGTCCCCTGTCACCATGTCTGGCAAATGGTTCGATGTCGTCAGTTACGAGGTGCGCAGGGAAGATCACCTGATCGACATGGATCATGTACGCAGCGTCGCGCAGGATACAAAGCCCAAACTGATCATCGCGGGTGCCTCGGCCTATCCCCGTACCATCGACTTTGCGGCGTTTCGCAAGATTGCCGATGAAGCAGGCGCGTACCTGATGGTGGATATCGCGCACTACGCTGGCCTGATTGCCGCCGGTGTGTATCCCGATCCGATGCCGCATGCTCATGTCGTGACGACCACCACTCACAAGACTCTGCGCGGTCCGCGCGGTGGCCTCATCCTGACCAATGATGCAGCGCTGGCAAAGAAATTCAACTCAGCCGTGTTTCCCGGAAATCAGGGAGGTCCACTGATGCACGTGATTGCCGCCAAGGCGGTCGCGCTGGGTGAGGCGTTGCAGCCCGCTTTCAAGACGTATTGTCAGCAGGTAATCACTAACGCGCAGGCATTGTCTGATACCCTGCAACAAGGCGGTCTGGATATCGTTTCAGGCGGCACCGATACCCACCTGGTTCTGGTTGACCTGCGGCCCATGGGTGTGACCGGGCGTGATGCGGAAGAAGCACTCGAGCGTGCCGGACTGACGTGTAACAAGAATTCCATACCGTTTGATCCGGAAAAACCGTTCGTCACATCCGGAGTGCGTCTTGGCACAGCCGCTGGAACCACCCGTGGATTCGGCATCGATGAGTTTGTAAAAGTGGGTCAATGGGTACTTGAGGTCGTTCAGTCTCTGTCGCGCTCCGATGGCAAAGGCGACCCCGAGGTCGAGTCTCGTGTGCTGGAGCAGGTGCAGGGTCTCTGTACACGCTACCCGATCTACGCTACCGAATAGCGCAGCTGAAATCGACTGAACTCAGGTTGACATTTTCAGTACAGGATCAATCCGGAGATACCGCATCCCGTAGAGCGAATGCATGCCAAGGAGTC
This sequence comes from Granulosicoccus sp., assembly GCA_013002205.1. Classification (GTDB taxonomy): domain Bacteria; phylum Pseudomonadota; class Gammaproteobacteria; order Granulosicoccales; family Granulosicoccaceae; genus Granulosicoccus. The sequence continues at coordinate 7,539 of JABDKN010000109.1, read as the reverse complement.
GGTCTCAACGTCATCAATGAGTATGGCCACTTATGTTTCTGAGCGTTTACGACATTTTCAAGATTGGCATTGGCCCCTCGAGTTCACACACCATGGGGCCAATGACCGGGGCGGTGCGTTTCATCGATGCCTTGCGCGGGCTGGCGAAGGATTCGGTAAATCAGCCGGGTGTCGCGCCTGCCAAACCTGCTCGTATTGAAGTGACGCTTCACGGTTCCCTGGCGTTTACGGGAAAAGGTCATGCGACGGACAGGGCGGTCATTCTCGGCCTGACCGGCCTGCTGCCCGATACCCTGGATCCGGACGATGCTGAGCGTCTGGAGGCCGAGGTACGTCAGAATCGGCGCCTCCTGCTCGAGGGACTGGGCGAAATTGCGTTCGATCCCGCAACCGATCTGATATTCGACTACGGACCAGCCTTGCCGGGACATGCCAATGGAATGATCTTCAAGGCACTGAATGCGGAAGGCGCATTGGTGCTGACGGAAACTTTCTACTCGACTGGTGGCGGTTTTGTGGTCACTCATGCGGAATTGTCTGAGTCACTGAGGGGCGGCGTGCAGAATCTGGAGGCTGCGAAGGTGGAGCAGGGTTACCCTTACCCTTTTGGGACCGCCAGGGAAATGCTGCGCATGGGGCGTGAGTCCGGGCTCAGTATTGCCGCCATGAAACGCGCAAACGAGATTGCGCATTCCGGCAGTGAGAAACTCAGTGAACGACTCGATACACTGCTCCAGGCCATGAATGGATGCATCGATCGTGGCTTGCAGATGGAGGGCGTTTTACCCGGAGGACTGGGCGTCAAGCGCAGGGCTCGTGGCATTCACCAGCAGTTGTTGGCGGAACGCGGTCGAAACCTGGTGCAGCCGCATGCAGAGAACGACTGGCTGGCAGTTTATGCCATGGCGGTCAACGAGGAAAACGCAGCAGGTGGCAGAGTTGTCACCTCACCCACCAATGGTGCCGCCGGTGTAGTGCCGGCTGTCATGCGCTACTACCGGGATCATTGTATTGGTGCAAACGACGAGGGCGTCATCGATTGCCTGTTGACTGCTGCGGCCATTGGTGGACTGATCAAGCACAACGCCTCCATATCAGGTGCGGAAGTCGGCTGCCAGGGTGAAGTTGGTTCGGCGTCTGCGATGGCGGCTGCAGGATTGTGTGCGGCCTTGGGAGGGTCCAATGAACAGATCGAGAATGCGGCTGAAATTGCGCTTGAACATCACCTGGGCATGACCTGTGATCCGGCAGGCGGTCTTGTCCAGGTGCCGTGCATAGAGCGCAATGCACTCGGGGCGGTCAAGGCCGTGTCCGCAGCGTCCCTGGCGCTGCGAGGCGACGGCAGTCATTTCATGCCGCTGGATAATTGTATCGAGACGATGCGCCAGACCGGTCTGGACATGAACCACAAGTACAAAGAGACCTCGCTCGGTGGTATTGCCGTGAACTTTCCGGCATGTTGACGGATCAACCATGAGCACGATCGAGGTCACGGATTCGGCCATCGTGTCGCCAGCAACAGACTCGCCAGGCCCCGACGAAGCGCCGTTCACCGCACGTGATTTTCTGCTCTACGCCATTACGGTCTTTTCCTGGTCCGCGTCATGGTATGCGCTGAAAGTAAACTCGACTTACGCCGTTGCGCCGCCGGTATCAACCTGCTGGCGTTTCCTGCTGGCGTCCACATTGATGTTCGTGATCGTGGTGCTGTCGAGAGGTCGGCTCAGGTTTAATTGGCGTGCGCACGTTGCGTTTGCGCTGATGGGTATATTCCTGTTCTCCACGAATTTCATATTCTTCTACTACGCATCCACACTGCTTGTATCCGGCTTGCTGGCGGTGGTGTTTTCACTCGCCTCGGTGGTCAACCTGGCCATTGGTGCTGTGCGTGGTGATGTCGCGGGACCCCGTCGATGGTTCGGGGCGTCGCTTGGTGTGGTCGGCATTCTATTGCTCTATTGGCCAGAGATCGGCGGCGAGGGGGCCGGCGCACTCGGGTTGGCCCTGTGTCTTGGTGGAACGCTGTCTTTTTGCATAGGTAACCAGATCAGCCAGTCCATGAAAGCTTACGCGGTTCCCGTCATGTCTGCTTCAGCCTGGGGAATGGCGTATGGGGCGCTTTGGAGTGCTGTCTTGTCCGCCGCTGCAGGCTTTCCGTTTGCCTATGACACCGCCCCGGTGTACACCGTGTCCCTGCTGTACCTGACGCTTGTCTCGACAGTCCTCGCATTCTGGGCATACCTGAACCTAATTGCCCGAATTGGCGCAGGTCGTGCGGCCTATGCCACCGTCATGTTCCCCGTTTTCGCACTACTATTGTCGACATTTGTCGAAGGGTATACCTGGACGCCACTGGCAGTGTTCGGCGTTGTACTCGCGCTCTCAGGCAATCTGTTTGTGCTTCGCAGCGCGCGACGGCGCAAGGCAAAGATGCCTACCCCGATCGTGTAACTGCGGCTAAGCAGTTACTCAGCACTGAAGCTATCACGTTTTACCAGTGGACAAGAATACGCCACTCATGGAATAGCAGCGCTTGGGTGGCTTACAGGAGTCGTTCGGTGTCATGAAAGTTCCATGTGGTCAAAGAAACAATTTTCAGGCATGCTTCAATTTTATTCACAACTATTATCTCATCAGACGCGATAACGACGATCCTGCTGCGATCGCGGCCAGGGAGCACTTCGTGGCATGGGTATTCGAGACACTCGACAGGGAAGCCGCGAGTGACCAGTGCGGCCGACACGAATAGAGGGGAGAGACATGAAAACTCGTAGCGCTGAATTAAGCGGGTTTCTCAAGTCTCTGTATGGTGCCATCGCCGCCCGTGCGCAGGTCGATAGTGATGAGCTTCGAGTCACCGAGAAACTCATGCAGGCGCTACGGTTAGAGCAGCCTTCGGTCTCACCGAACCCTGTGTGGTTACCAGTTTGTGCATTACTCGATGAAGCTGTTGAATGCGTCACTCAAGCCAAGGTCGAGCAGATCCCGGGTCAATCCGTTACCGTCGACTCGAGCGTTGTCGACCATGCGCAAGCACTGCGTAACCTGGCACCACAGCTTCGCTGGTGGCACCGACCGGATGCAGCACAGCATGGCAAACCATTCGCCGATGGTCATGCAAACACCACGGTCATCGGCAAAGGCGGGCTGGAAGAGCATGATGATGTCTGGGTAGGAATCAGCTTGCTGGCCCCTGGCATCCAGTATCCCGAACATCACCATCCGCCCGAAGAAGTGTACCTGGTGTTGTCACGTGGCCATTGGCAGCAGGGCGGCGGGGACTGGTACGAACCCGGTATCGGGGGACTGGTACACAATCCACCGGATATCCTGCACGCCATGCGCTCCGGATCAACGCCCTTGCTCGCCACCTGGTGTCTTTGGAAAGCACATTGAATAGTGACAAGCATGAGCACGAGTTGAGGGCTTGATTAAAACGGTTGTGGTAAAAGCCATTCACATCAACGGTACAGGGCCATTAGGCACTATGCCGGATGGATTCAATGCCCGAATCGAGTAGTAGCCACTCTTGATGTGTTCTTCGCTGACTGTCTCAGCAATCCCGGGTAGTGTCCGGATGCGGTGCACATACGCGCAGAGTTGCGGCATCTGTGCGAGCAGGTTGCGATTGCACTTGAACAGACCGTGGTAGGCCAGGTCAAAGCGCACCAGCGTCACAAACAAACGAATATCGGTCTCTGTCATATTCTCACCCAACACGAAACGACGTCCATCCGCCAGTCGGGCTTCGAGCGAATCGAGCATGCCAAAGACATTGTCGTACGCTTCATCGTAGGCCTGTTGCGAACTTGCAAAACCGGCCTGGTAGACTCCGTTGTTGAGCGTTGTGTAGATTTGTTCATTGAGCGCCTCGATGTCATGAGTCATCTCATCGGGGTAGAGGTTTAACGTATTGCCGGTCAGATGATCAAACGCGCTGTTCAACATTCGGACAATATCGGCTGATTCGTTGTTGACGATAGTCCGTTTCTGCTGGTCCCATAATACAGGCACGGTGGCTCGGCCCGAGTATGTCGGGTCGGCACGTGTATACAACTCATGCAAGTACGTCGCATCACTGATCCGATCGAACGAAGCGCCCGGGTAATCTCCGAAACGCCAACCGTGCTCGGTCAGTACCGGTTCAACGATGCTGACCGGGATCAATGAGTCAAGCTGCTTGAGTTTTCGTACCATGAGTGTGCGTGAGGCCCAGGGACAGATGAGCGCAACGTACAAATGATAGCGATCCGGTTCTGCCTTGAAGCCGCCGACTCCTGCAGGCCCAGGTGTACCATCGATCGTCACCCAGTTGCGGAATTGCGAGCTCTGCCGTACAAAGCGGCCAACATCATCCCTGGCCTGCACCGGTTGCCACTTTTCCTGCCATTGTCCGTTAACTAACATCATTACGTCTCCGCCAAGAACCGGAGCCAGCCCTCGCTGACCCCGGTCTTTGAACAAGCAGGTTACTGGGCTACCGCACGCTCGTGCTGCGCCAACTGCGCCTCACGACGACCCATGATTGCGAAGGCACCGTCACCGAGCATAGCCTGGACAATGAGGGCAACAGCCCAGAACGCCGGGTACTCCCAGCCGCCGCCCTGGTTCGAGAACAGCCAGCCAGCTTGCCAGTGGCTGAACACGATGGAGCCAAGCAGTATGGGAACCATCGCAAGCGCCACATAGCGTGTGTAAACGCCGGCAATCAACGCCAGGCCGCCCACCACTTCAATGCCAATAGTGGCATAAGCGAGAATAGCGGGCAGGCCGAGCGACTCGAAAAAGCCGACGGTGCCCGCCGGGGTGAACACGATCACTTTCAAGAGTCCGTGTGCCAGTGCCATGACCCCGAGTGCAACACGCAATACGGTGGCAGCGTAGCCATTGAGATTTGTATCATTCATTGTCTTTACTCCTTATCTTCCTGGTGTCTGTGTAATCGGCCGCACCATTGGTGGTACAGGCCGTTCCCTTTCGGTAATGACACCTAATTGACAAACAAACTGGAGAAAAATGCTCTTTATGAATAATGACTATCCATGATATGTTGATAATATGGATACACTGGATGGCATGCGAACATTGGTGAGTGTGATTAACGAGGGCTCGTTTACCCGTGCGGCGACGCGCCTGTCGATCTCTCCGCAGCTCGTCAGCAAATACATCGGTCAGCTCGAGTCACGTCTCAATACACGACTGCTGAACCGTTCCACTCGCCGTCTAAGCGTTACCGAGGCCGGGCAGGCCTACTTCGAGCGCTGTGTGCACATCCTTGCGGAGATAGACGAGCTGGAAGATGCCGTGGGTGATATGTCAATCACTGCACGTGGAACCTTGCGCATCAATTCCCCGATGAGCTTTGGTGAGCAGCACCTGGCCACAGCCGTGGCCGCCTACCAACGCCAGCATACCGAGGTGCGTGTCGATATGACGCTTGACGACAGGGTAGTGGATGTCGTCAGCGAAGGCTTTGATCTGGCGATACGAATCGGACAACTGAGCGATTCGGCATTGGTTGCGCGACATCTGGCTCCCGCCAATCTGGTGGTCTGTGGCGCTCCTGATTACCTGGACGAACGAGGTATACCGCAGTCACCGGAGGATCTGGCTCAGCATAGCTGCCTTGGTTACTCATATTGGTCACAGCGCGATCTTTGGCGATTTGATGCCGACGGACGGCAACATGAAGTCAAAGTGGATGGTCGGTTTCGCGCGAACAACGGCACTGCACTCCGGCGTGCTGCGGTGGCCGGTAGCGGACTGATACTGCAGCCCACGTTTATTGTCGGTGACGAGCTGCGCAACGGGCAATTGGTGCGTGTTCTGACAGACTATTCTATCCAGCCGGTGAACGTCTATGCCGTGTACGCCCATCGCCAGTACCTGTCGTCGAAGGTGCGCACATTCGTTGACTTCCTGGCCGAACGTTTTGCCTCGCCACCGTACTGGGATCGGGACCTTTGAGGATCCGCGTTTCAACGACGGTCGGTCAGGCGCAATCTGGTTGACACATCGGCATCATATTAAACTGTGATGCGGTCTTCGTATGACTGCTGTGTGCCAAAGCGGAAGGTTAACAACTCGCTGTTGCTGGTGATGGGCAAAGAATGACCCAGGGCTGCGTGCGATGGAACGAGATGTTGTTTTTCCGCAGGAGCACTGATGGTTGGAGTGAATCAAAGATCTGAGCCATTGTTCATATCATCGTTTACATCATTGCAGCGGGTAGTTGCTTGATATTTCTCCACTGTTTCGGCGACTGCCCGTACATGCGTTTGAACTCCCGGCTGAATTGAGAGGAACTCACGTAACCTACGTCCATTGCCGCCTCGTTCACGGTCGCACCGAAGGCGATCTTCATAGCCGCTTTATTCAGTCGCATCGATTTCACAAACTGGATGGGTGACATCGTCGTGGTTTGCTTGAATTTGCGGTGGAACACGGCCCGGCTCATCCCTGCCTGCGCGGCTACCTCCTCGATCGTGACCGGCTCATTCAGGTGCGAAGACAAATACGCAATGGCTCGGGCGATTTCATTGCCGACGCCAAATGCACGCCGTGCAGAGTCCCCCGCTTCACCCTTTAAAACTGAGTAATACAGTTCCCTCAGCCGACTGTCTCCGAGCACCGCGGTATCCGCCTCACTTACCCCCAGCTGCAGTAATCGGAATAGTGCGTCCGTGAACGTGTCGTCCCAACGCGAAAATGCAAAACTCCGGGGCAGTGAGCCGCCCCTCGGCTTTCGAGGAGCGGCCGGGGCGCTTTCCATCCTGATGACCAGCTCAGTCATGATGCTCGTATCGAGAGATATGAGCACTCCCAACAGGGGTTGTTCTGGTGATGCTGTCGGCGTACCCGCTTCCACGGGCATCGGTATTGGGCAGCACATGTATTGACTACTGTCGTATGTGTATCTCGTTCCATCCAGTATGGCTTCCTTGGCCCCGTTCAGTATGGCCACCACTGTGGGCTCGTACACTGCAGGTGCACAACGTTGTGCCTCGGTAACCCGGAAGAGTTGCACGCCCTTCACCCCGGTTTCCAACAGTCCGTCTTCGCTGATCCTGTTTTCGATCAGTTGTTTTATCTGCTGTTTGCTCATGCAATCAACGTAGCACTGTAAAAAACCAAATTCAACATCTACGATACAAATAGGCATGTTTTAAAGACTTATTCGCCTGTTTTTGTCCGTAATTGAGATATATTATTTGCCAATCGAAAGAACACACCTCCCTTAGCTGACAGGTAACCGGCGACAGTGCCGAGAGCTTGAGCATTGAACAACCCGCTCCTGGCCAACTAGAGGTGCAGAGAGAGAATCCGATGACATTACCCGATACGATGCGAGCCATGGTGCTCACCGGTCACGGCGGGCTGGACAAGCTGCAGTGGCGCGAGAATGTGCCGGTGCCGCGACCCGGACCCGGCGAGGTGCTGATCCGCGTCGGTGCCTCGGCCGTCAACAATACCGACGTCAACACCCGCAGCGGCTGGTACTCGAAGCGCGTGCGTGGCGACACCGCCGCCGGCGCCTCG
>JABDKN010000098.1 GCA_013002205.1 Granulosicoccus sp. | reverse complement strand
ACCACGGAGCTGTTACCGCTCGATTACCCCCTGACCGCAGCGATGCTGCGCGCATTACCTGCGGGTTTGCTCCTGCTGGCCCTGACCCAGGTGCTGCCTGCCCGCCAATGGCTGGTGAAATCCTTCGTGCTCGGTGCGCTCAATTTCTCCATATTCTGGTGGTTATTGTTCGTGGCCGCCTATCGACTTCCCGGGGGCATCGCGGCAACTGTAGGTGCGATACAGCCACTGATCGTTATCATGCTCTCCAGGTTGTTGCTGGATCAACAGAGTAAGCCGATTGCCATTCTGGCCGGTTGCGGAGGCGTAATCGGTGTCGCTTTGCTGGTGCTCACACCGCAGGCGTCGCTTGATATGACAGGTATTCTTGCGGCCTTCCTCGGGGCGATGTCCATGGCATTGGGAACAGTGCTGACACGCAAGTGGCAACCGCCTGTCTCTGCGCTCACTTTCACATCCTGGCAACTCTCTGCAGGTGGTCTGTTGCTGTTGCCAGCCACATTGTTGTTCGAACCACCGTTGCCACCAATGACACCTGGCCATCTTGCAGGCTTTGCCTATCTTGGACTGATCGGTGGAGCTGTCACTTACTGCCTGTGGTTCAGGGGCATTGCACGACTCAGTCCCGCAACGGTCGCACCGCTTGGTTTACTGAGCCCCGTTGCGGCAGTCCTGCTCGGCTGGAGCATACTTCAACAGACTCTCGGATCGCATCAGGTGCTCGGAGCCGCACTGGTACTGATCAGTGTCTGGTTTGGACAACGTTCGCAGCTGCAGGTGGCCACCGTCAGTTCTCCGCTACATGTCGCATCAACCAGAAAAAAGTATTGATATGCAAGTCAGATCGAACCCCGAAACAAGAGAAGCGAAACTTCTACTCATTACCGGTTCGCTCCGGTCCGCCTCCCTGAACCGGCAACTTGTACTGGTGGCCTCACAGGCGTTTGGCGGAACCTCCATTCTGGCCGACCTTGACGTACCGCTCTACAACGGTGACCTGGAGAAAGCGCAGGGTGTACCGGACGGGGTGCTGCGCCTGCATGCACAAATAGCCGAGTCCGATGCGGTAGCGATCTCTACTCCCGAGTACAACCAGTCGCTGTCCGGCGTACTCAAGAATGCGCTTGACTGGGTCAGCCGTGTCGGTAAAAACCCCTGGACGGAGAAACCCGTTGCCATCATGTCGGCTGCAGCCGGGCGGGCGGGCGGCGCGCGTGCACAGTACGCATTGCGATTGGCACTCAATCCTTTTCAGCCACGCCTGTTGACTGGACCTGAGGTCATGGTTGCTCATGCACCTGAACAATTCGACAACCATGGTCAACTGACCAGCGAAGCCTACCAGAGGAAACTGAATACACTCATGGGCAAACTTGCCAACGAAGCGTATCAGCAGATACGCAACGCTTGCGAATGAGCACACGCCGAATCCCCGCTGAACAGTGAAGGCACGCATTGATCTCTAGTGAGTAAGCCGAGGGGGCAATTCCCTCCGCTTACTCACTAGTACATGGTCTGCCGATATTCCTCTTCCAGCTCCTCTCCCAGCTTGACAGCCTCGGCCGGTTTCACGGCAACACCTGAAATCTGTTCAGAGACCATCGTTGCCAGCGATGGCAACTGCAGGCGGTCCTGCAATGCTTCAGCCTGCCAGAGCCTGGAGCGCCTGAACGCCTTGGCGCAATGCAAAAAGGCTTCCTTGATCTCCACCACGATAGCAAGAGTCGGTGTGCGTTTCATGACGGACATACCCGAGAGTAAATCCGGGTCGCGGCTCAGGAACGCTTCGCCGTTGACTCGTAAAGTGTCATCGAATCCTGGCACGAGGAATAACAGCCCGACTGACGGATTGGATATGATATTGCTCAGGCTGTCCAACCTGTTGTTACCCGGCCGATCGGGGATCGCTACGGTATGCTGATCGATGATGGTGACGAAACCTGCAGGATCACCGCGCGGGCTGACATCAGCCCTGCCACCAGCATGCTGCGTTGACAGGCATAAAAATGGTGATCTCGAAATGTACTCACAGCAGTAGTCATCCAGCGCTGGGAGGCATTTTTTCACCGCCAGTGGATGAGTGTCCCCATACAGGCTTCTGAGCAGGTCCTCGGTGTCAACGTGATGCTCGACAGCAGCTTTCAGTCCGGCTGATGAAATAGTGGGCATGGATCACTCCTCCTGACTGGTACCGCTCAAGTCTACTGCTTCAATGAGTCGACGGGTTAGGAACAGGTGGTTTTCAACTTCCGGCTCACGTCAGTTTGAGCGATAGAATCTTCTTGCCAGGAGTGCAGTTCATCGTAACGCCCGATTGACACCAGATGATGCCGGAGGGCCCGCAATACGCAGTCGACTATCCAATGGAACATGGAGAAAGAACGTCAATTTCGCACAGGCGGAATCGATTGATCAACTCATCGGAAACTTACTGTAAATCAGTGTATTGAACGTTCCTGTCGCACAATATGATGGTCCAGGTCGGGGCTTGCCCTGGCTTTCCTCTTACAGCTCCTGCAAGGTTATCACTTCGACGTTGGTACGCAAGACAGCACTACGCTCGAGGTACACGTGAGTATATCTCTCGTTCGCTCTGGCGGGCGCAGGGACTGATCATTCCGCGGCGCTGAATGCGAGCGCACAGACATTATCCAC
>JABDKN010000088.1 GCA_013002205.1 Granulosicoccus sp. | reverse complement strand
TCGACCGCGTGGCCTGGATCAAGGAGCACTATCCGGCCGTACAGGTCATCGGCGGCAACATAGCCACCGCAGAGGCTGCGCTTGACCTGGTCGATCGTGGTGCCGATGGCGTCAAGGTCGGTATCGGCCCGGGCTCCATCTGCACCACGCGCATAGTGGCAGGGGTAGGCGTCCCGCAGATCACCGCCATTCACAATGTCGCCACCGCCCTGGCCGATACTGACGTGCCGCTCATTGCCGATGGCGGCATCCGCTTTTCCGGTGACATGGCAAAAGCCATCGCCGCAGGTGCCTCCACGGTGATGGTCGGCAGTATGTTCGCGGGTACCGAAGAGGCACCGGGCGAGGTGGTGCTATACCAGGGCAGTTCCTATAAATCCTATCGCGGTATGGGTTCGGTGGGCGCCATGCGCGCCGGCTCCAGTGATCGCTATTTCCAGGATGATGAAGATGCGGTGGACAAGCTGGTTCCCGAAGGCATCGAAGGCCGCGTGCCCTACAAGGGGCCGATGTCGGCCATCGTGCACCAGATGGTCGGTGGCGTCCGGTCAAGCATGGGGTACTGCGGAGCACCCGATATCGCCAGCATGCGACGTGATGCCACCTTCGTGCGCGTCACCGGTGCCGGCATGCGCGAAAGTCATGTGCATGATGTGCAGATGACCAAGGAAGCGCCCAACTACCGGATCGGCTGACGACGATGACCGACCTGCATGACCAGCGAATCCTGATTCTCGATTTCGGGGGACAGACCACGCAGTTGATCGCCCGGCGTGTACGCGAGTGTGGCGTCTACTGCGAGATTCACCCCTGGGACATCACCGACGAGGTGGTCAGGGCCTTCAATGCGCGCGGCATCATCCTGTCCGGCGGACCCGAGTCCGTGATCAGGGCCGGCTCCCCGACCATACCTGCGGCCGTACTGGAACTCGCTGTGCCCATCCTGGGTATCTGCTACGGCATGCAGGCCATGGTGCATCAACTCGGCGGCGAAGTCTGTGCGCAGGCCTCCCACAGCGAATTCGGGCATGCGGTGGTGACCCTGCAGGCGGAATCGGCGCTGTTTGCGAATCTTGCGGATCATCGGGTCGACGGCCAGGCGCAGCTCGATGTGTGGATGAGCCACGGTGATCGCGTCGAATCATTGCCCGCAGGATTTACCCTGGTCGGTACCAGCGACAACGCACCGACGGCCATCATGGCCAACGAGGCGGATCGGCGATACGGTATCCAGTTTCATCCGGAGGTTACCCACACGAAACAGGGCGCACTGATCCTGCAACGCTTCGTGCGTGAGATCTGTCGCTGCGATGGACTCTGGACACCGGACAATATCATCGAGGACGCGGTGCATCGGGTGCAGGCCACCGTCGGTTCGGATGAAGTGCTGTTGGCTTTGTCGGGCGGTGTCGACTCCTCGGTGGTCGCTGCTCTGCTGCACCGGGCCATCGGCTCACAACTGACCTGTGTGTTCGTCGACAACGGCCTGCTGCGCCTGCATGAAGGTGACCAGGTCATGCAGACCTTTGCCGAGAACATGGGGGTGCGGGTGATCCGCGTGGATGCCCAGCAACGGTTCCTGGAAGCACTCTCAGGGGTCACCGATCCCGAAGCCAAGCGCAAGATCATCGGTTCGCTGTTCATCGACGTGTTCGAGGAGGAAGCGGCCAGGCTGAGCAACGCGGCGTGGCTGGCGCAGGGGACCATCTATCCGGATGTCATCGAATCGGCGGCCAGTACCTCCGGCAGTGCACACCTGATCAAGTCTCATCACAACGTGGGTGGCCTGCCCAGCGAAATGCGCCTGAAACTGGTGGAGCCACTGCGTGAACTGTTCAAGGACGAGGTCCGCACCATAGGTGTCGATCTGGGCTTGCCACCCGGCATGGTACAGCGTCATCCGTTTCCGGGCCCGGGGCTGGGTGTACGTATCCTGGGTGAAGTTCGCGAAGAGTATGCGGACATCCTGCGCGAGGCCGATGCGATCTACATCGACGCCCTGCGCAGGCACGATCTCTACGACCGTGTGTCACAGGCGTTCACGGTGTTCCTGCCTGTCAAGTCGGTGGGTGTGACCGGTGACGGGCGACGCTACGACTACGTGGTCGCCCTGCGCGCCGTGGAGACGGTCGATTTCATGACGGCACGCGCAGCGCGCCTGCCCTGGGATTTCCTGGATGAAGTGTCGCGCAGCATCTGTAACACCATCCCGCG
>JABDKN010000073.1 GCA_013002205.1 Granulosicoccus sp. | reverse complement strand
AACAATTTCTGGCCAGCATCGAACACCCGGTACGCAGGGCAGATGGCCTGGTGTTGCTCGACTGGTTTGCACAGCTCACCAGCATGCCAGCGGTCATGTGGGGAACGAGTATCGTAGGCTACGGCCGATATCACTATGACTATGCCAGCGGTCGCAGCGGCGATTTCCTGATGACCGGATTCTCACCTCGCAAGAGTGCATTGTCGATCTACATACTGCCAGGCTACCGTGACATGAGCGAGCACCTGGCCAGACTTGGCAAGCACAGGATCGGCAAGAGTTGCCTTTACGTCAACAAACTGGCCGATATCGATATCGATGTACTGGCTGACATGGTGCTCGAGGGACTGGCGTACATGAAAAGCAACTATGAAACCTGGGACAGCTAGTAAAACGGAACCCGCGCCAGTGATGTTCGTCACCGGCTGGTCAGATCCATGTGCCGGTTGACGTCCTTGTACAACAGATACCTGAACTGACCTGGTCCGCCCGCGTAGCAGGCTTGCGGGCAAAATGCCCGAAGCCACAGGTAATCCCCTGCTTCGACCTCAACCCAGTCCTGGTTCAGGCGATACACCGCCTTGCCTTCCAGTATGTAAAGACCGTGTTCCATCACATGCGTCTCGGCAAATGGAATGCTGGCGCCAGCGGCAAAGCTGACGATGTTTACGTGCATATCGTGGCGCAGGTCGGATGGATCGACGAATCGGGTCGTCGTCCAGGCACCGCCGGTATCGGGCATTGCAACGGGCTTCACATCAGACTCTCGAGTGACAAACGAGTCCGGCACCGGCAGTCCGTCGACACCCTGGTAACGCTTTCTCAACCAGTGAAAGCTTACTGGCGCCTCGCTCCTGTTTCTGAGCGTCCAGGAAACTCCGGGCGCAAGCCATGCGTAACCACCGGTGGCAAGTGAGTGTCGTTCACCTGCAATGGAGAGCTCAAGTATGCCATCGACGACAAACAGCACCCCTTCGGCCATCTCGTCCGGCTCAGGTTTTTCACTACCTCCCCCGGCGGCCACCTCCATCAGGTAATGTGAAAACGTGGTTGAAAAACCGGACATCGGGCGAGCCAACACCCACAACCTGGTGTCATGCCAATGCGGCAGGAAACTGGTGACGATGTCGGTCTGGACGCCACGTGGAATGACCGCATAACTCTCGGTCGTCACTGCTCGCCCGGTCAGCAACTCGTGCTGTCCAGGCAGGCCACCCTGTGGGACGTACAGATTCCGATTGATTCGCTTGGTGCTCACTGTTGGTGTCCCCTGTTGCTCGACCAGGATTATCATGGAGCCGTCCACCAGGCCAATGCACGTTTCACCTGAATCAGCGCTCGAATAATTCGTATTCTCGGATATTCGTACACAATTAACAAGCCTTATATGAAACAATATTGTATCCGGATAAAGTGGAAACATCGCTGGATGACAGTGACCGTCGAGCCAGCAGCGAAGGGTGATGCTGAGGACGACCAGCATTATCGTATGCCGCTGCAGGTGTCTTCCTTTGCCTGTTCAACTGACCGAGAAAGCTGAAGATGGAAGGCTACATACTGGAATGGCTGAATCTGTTCGGCAGATGGATACATCTGATTACCGGCATCGCCTGGATCGGTGCCTCGTTCTATTTTATCTGGCTGGACAACCACCTCGAGGCACCCGCCAAGGACAGTGATCGCGAACGTGGCGTCGGTGGAGAACTCTGGGCCGTACACGGTGGCGGTTTCTACAATGCGCAGAAGTACAGCAACGGTGTCCCCGCAATGCCACCGAATCTCCATTGGTTCAAATGGGAGGCCTATACCACCCTGATCACCGGTGCGTTCCTGATGGCCCTGATCTACTGGTACCAGGCCGAGATCTATCTGATCGACCCCGGCGTCATGGCGCTGTCAAAACCGGTTGCCATCGTTCTCGGTGTCCTGACGCTCGTGGTCGGTTGGCTCGGGTACGACGCGCTATGCAAATCACAACTGGGACAACGCGAGAACATGATGGCGCTGGCGCTGCTCGTCGTGCTGTCGATCATTGCCTGGGGGCTTTGTCAGGTGTTCAGCGGACGAGGTGCCTACATGCATTTCGGCGCAATGCTCGGCACCATCATGGTGGCCAATGTGTACTTCGTGATCATGCCCGGTCAACGCGCCATGGTTGCAGCCTGCACAGATGGGCGGCAACCGGACCCGATACATGGTGCCCGGGCAAAGCAGCGTTCCGTGCACAATACCTACTTCACCCTGCCCGTGCTGTTCATCATGATCAGCAATCATTACGCGATGACGTGGGGGCACGATTACAACTGGCTCATCCTCATTGCGATGTCGGTTGCCGGCGCGTTGATCCGTGTGCATTTCGTACAGGCGCATTTCGGCAAACCATCACCCATACCTGCCGGAGTCGCTATCCTGCTCCTGATCGGCATCGTGACCGCAATTGCACCGAGCCCGCGTGCAGCTCCTGATTCCACGGCTGCGATGGTAACGCTTGACCAGGCACACGCCATCATCCAGGCACGTTGCACTGCCTGTCATGCAACTGTCCCCACGCATCCCGGGTTTGCTGCACCACCCAAAGGTGTTGTGCTCGAGACACCTGAACAGACACTGGCCCAGGCCACCAGCATTCATCAGCAGATCGTGGTCACCAGGGCGATGCCCATCGGCAACCTGACAGGCATGACCGATGAGGAACGCACGATCATCGACCGCTGGTATCTTTCCTCGCCTGTGGCGGGTAATCCCTGATGGCCTCCGATATCGTCATCGAACCACTGACCGCGACAGCATTCGCGACCTTTGGCGAGGTTCTCGAGATAGCCGGATCTCCCAGCGTAACGATCAACAGGGGTAAATGCCATCGCTACCACGATCTCGCCACACTCGATATCCATGACGGCAACGCCGGTATCAGTCTGTTCGAGGGGACAGCGTATAACTTGCCACTGACCCTCGACCTTGTCGAACGTCATCCCCTGGGTAGCCAGGCCTTCCTGCCCATGTCGAACGCTCCGTTTCTGGTCATCGTAGCTGAGGATGAGGCAGGAAAGCCAGTACGTCCGCGTGCGTGGCTGACCAACGGGTGGCAGGGAGTGAACTATTACAGAGGCATCTGGCATGGGGTGCTGACCCCCTTGCAGGAGCCTGCCGTGTTTTCGGTCGTTGACAGGATAGGTGACGGCAGCAACCTTGAAGAATTCAAGCTGGATCCCCCTTACCGTGTCGTCGACACCAACGGTCTCGTCTCCTCTATGGTTTCAGCATGATGGTTTCAGCATGAAACGCGTCCATTCACGCGACCTTGTCGACTACGGCTGAACGACTCCGAATCCTGGATAGCCAGACATCGAGACTAATTCTCGACCGCTTTCACATGAGCAAAGGCGGCATACAGATCGCCAGGCGACCGTTTGCCCGACAGGTCAAGCTTGTCCTCGATATTCTGCAGATGTTTGTCCATGACGGCCCGGGCCTGCCGGGTGACACCTGTAGCCATGACGTCGATGATGTCGAAATGTTCCTGGTGAGAGCACTGTGTGTGATGCGGCGTCTGGTAAATTGCGATGATGAGTGAGGTCTGCGGAACCAGTTCTTTGAGATAGCCCATCAGAGTGTCGTTCTGTGCCAGGCTGGCCAGGCGAATATGAAAATCCCCTGATAAACGGAGGCCGGTCCCCTTGTGCTGGCGTCTGACCTGGTCTCGTTCATCCTCGACACAGCGTCTCAGCGCATCGAGAGACTCAGGAGTTGCCGCCACGGTCGCTTCCTGTACCACCGCCCCTTCGATCAGACGCCGAGCTCGCAGAATCTCCCGTGCCTTGTGAGCATCCGGGCGAATGATGGTGGCACCGCGATTCGGTTGGATATCCACAATGTGATCGTGTGACAGGCGCAACAGCGCCCGACGAACGACGGTCCGACTCACAGAGAATATATCTGCCAGTTCGTCTTCCTTCAGTTTGATCCCGGGACTCAAGCGGCGATCCAGAATCGCATCGAGGACCTCGTTATAGAGGCGCTGGTCCTGTGTGCCCTTTTGTTCAGCGGGCAGGGACGACACCACGCTGTCCAGGATCCTGCCTTGCATCGGCACTTGATTCTTTCTTGCCATGGGTAACGGACTGGATTCCAAAACCTGATCACTATTGTACTCAAGATTGTATCCCATATGTTACGCACGCAGACAGTTGCCCCTCGTCATGTCGACCGCGACGGGTGCGCGCGCGTACGTCGTGCGCGTTCTCCTGCACCGCATTCGGCTCACCTCACGGACAAGGGCTGCAACGAGCTGTTTGAGCGAAGAGCAGGCTATCAGGCACCTTTGCCGGGAATTGCACCCGCGCCCGACGGTACGTCATTTTCCCGCAGACACGTCTGGTATGCATGCCAGGTGGCATGACCCAATACAGGCCCGACGACCAGCAAGGGCCAATATTGGAGACGCAGAGAGATTCCGACACTCACGGCAATGATAACGGCCCATAGTGCAAGTGCACCGCTGTTGACCCGGCAGCATCGCACGCTGGTGCGCACCGCTTCGACGGCACCGACCGGCCTGTCCAGTATCATGGGGATGGCGACCGCGCTTCCCATGAAAACCATCAGCGCAATCAAGGCCCAGGCCAGCACTGCGATGGCCAGCGCAGGTCCGAAGGGCTGGCCCACGGCGTGCAGCAGGGTGGATGACAGTCTCAGCCAGATCATCATGATCACGCTCAGATACAGGGCAAAATGCCCGACGGCTGCAGGATTCCTGCACCAGCTGAATAACGACAGTAGCAGATCGACGGGTTCACCCGACTGTCTCTGGCGCGACAATTCGTACAGCCCCATTGCCAGGAAGGATCCGGCGAACAGAAAGCCGGCACTCAACCCCAGGGCAAGCGCTGGATTTCCGCTGTGGGCACGGTCGATTCCAAGCCCCATCAGTACGAAACAGACACCGTATAAAAGACTGATGTAGTGACAGGCGTGCACATCCTGAACGCCTCGCTTCAACCAGCTCAGCGGCGCGCTGGCAGGAATTTTTTGCACCACCAGGGCGGGACGGACGGCCTGGCCTCCATCGGCAGAATTCGCCGCCTCCTGCCCGTCTTTTGATTTCTGCACATACTCATGCATGAAGTTACCGAACCTCTGTGCAGCCCGCGAAATACTACTCTAGGCGAAGCCGCCGCAAAACTGTTGACAATTGTCAAGTAAGGCCATTGATTCGGGCACTGAACTGGCGGACACTCGCCAATGTCCGTACCTGGCAGAGGCACCCATGAATTCACTTGACCTTCAACACCGGCCAGCGACGCTGTCCGTCGTTCGCAACCCCATCGAAACGGCCAGAGGCCTGCCCAATGAGCACTACACGGACCCGACGGTTTTTCTGCAGGAACGAGACAGCGTACTGTTCGCCAACTGGATTGGCATAGGGTTTGCCAAAGACGTACCGGTAGCCGGTGATGCCCGACCCGTCGACTTTCTCGGCATGCCTTTACTGCTGATTCGCGATCATGAAGGCAATCTGGGTGTGTTCCAGAACACCTGCAGGCACCGCGGCATGATCCTCGTCAGCGAGCCGAAGCGCTTGCGCAATACTGTGCGCTGCCCCTATCACAGCTGGTGTTATTCACTGAGTGGAGAGCTCAAGGCGACACCGCACGTCGGCGGGCCAGGACAAAACACCCATGAACTGATCAGGCAGTCCGAACTCGGCCTTATCCGCATACGCTCTTATGTCTGGCACGATGTAGTGTTCGTCAACATCGATGGCAATGCTCCTGACTTCGAAACCGTACATGCCGACCTGCTCCGGCGCTGGCAGGAAATCGATCAGCCTGCCTACCATGGCGGCCATGGCTCTTCATTCGATTTCAAGGTCCACACCAACTGGAAACTCGCGGTGGAAAACTACTGCGAAAGTTATCACCTGCCCTGGATACATCCCGGACTGAACAGTTATTCGAGGCTGGAGGATCACTATGACATTCAACTGCAGGGGCACTACTCTGGTCAGGGAACGCACGTCTATCGCCAACTGAAGGGAGAGGATTCGGCGCAATTCGACGACTTCAACAATCTGTCGTCAAAGTGGGATACCGCCGCTGAATACGTTGCGCTCTACCCCAATGTACTGCTTGGGGTGCATCGCGACCATAAATTCGCCATCGTGCTCGAGCCACTGGATTGCCAGACTACGATCGAGCACGTCGAGTTGTACTACGCGTCAGACCCGGCCGCATCACCTCAACTGGACACTCTGCGACACGAGAACGCCCGCCTGTGGAAACAGGTATTCGCCGAGGACATCGCCGTGGTCGAAGGCATGCAGAAAGGTCGTCACGGCGTGCTCTTCGATGGTGGTCGTTTCTCACCGGCCATGGATGGTCCGACCCACAACTTTCATCAATGGGTTGCAAATTGTGTCGAGCGGCATCAAGAGTGCGCGCCTGCCTGACGATAGACGGCGAGATCCAGCCCTCACTACAGCTTATGAATGCGACTGAGTCTTTGAACTGGCTTTCTCCCGAAAAGCCCTACTCGATTGCCCACCGAGGCGCCAGTGCCTACGCACCTCCCAACACGATCGAGGCGTTCAGACTGGCCGCACAGCTCGGTGCTGATTTCTGGGAAGTCGACCTGCATATCACAGCTGACAATCAAATCATTGCGTTTCATGATGAAAACCTGAGGGATGGCAGAGCCCTGGCTGATCTCGTGTATCTGGAAATCAAGGCATGTACAGAGGAGGATGAAGCGCCACTGTTTTCATCAATAATAAGAATGGCGCTGGATTTCGATATTGGCCTGTACGCTGATATCAAAGCATTGGACGCAGCAGCCCCAACGGTACGTCTGCTCATCGAGCATGGTATAGACAAGGCAATCCTGGGTGCTTTCGATCCGGCGATTCTGGCGGCTCTGAATGCCGCAGACACCCACTATCCGCATGCCGCGCTCGTACCCCTTGGGGCTGACCCTTTTGAACACGCAAGGGAGGCTGATATCATTCATCTGTGCTGGGAAAACATGTCAAGACCACAGGATTTTCTGGACGATGCATTTTTTGATCACTGCCACAGAACCGGGCAGAAAGTAGTCCTCTGGCATGAAGAGGATCCGGTCCGGATGGCTGAACTACGAATTAAACCGGTACTCGGCATCTGCTCTGACCGACCCGAGCTTGTAAAACCCTTTACTGCACATAAAGACTGGCCGGTAAAAATCGTCTGCCATCGAGGCTTGAACCGCATTGCACCGGAAAACACACTTCCCGCCGCGCATGCAGCTTTTTCCGCAGGGTTCAGTCATGTAGAAGTGGATGTACAGGTCACTGCGGACGATGCTCTGGTAGTCATGCACGACCTGCTGCTGGAAAGGACGACAAGCGGCAAGGGACCGGTCTCCTCTTGCACCCTGGAGAAACTGCGCGAGCTCGATGCCGGGGGCTGGTTCTCATCGCATTTTGCGGGCGAACCAGTTCCCCTGCTGGCTGAGTTTCTGGATCTTGCCGAACTATACGATGCCAGTCTGTATGTAGAACTAAAAAGTGCACCAGCTGCGCAAGTCTGGCGTGCAGTGGTTGAACATGGAGCAGAAGGCAGGTGCTTTTTCTGGTCCTTCAGCCAACAGGCACTTGTCGATCTGCGCGCAATCGCTGCAGATGCCAGCATCATGGTTCGACGGCAGGATTTTAAATCGCTTGATGATGCAATGTCCTGCCTGGAGCCTGGATTGATCGAATTTACGTTCGATGACGACTGGAGCGAGTTTGAAGCGCTCAGAAAAAGCGGCATTTCGGTCATGATCGCCTACGGCGGCGATAATCCTGACATGATGAGGCAGATCGCCCGCGCCAGGCCCGACCTGGTAAATCTTGATAATCCATTACTCTTTGCGACGATATACTCCCAGGCCAGCTCGATTGCCAATTAGCAGGCCAGCTCGCCAGCTGATGAGTTTTTGCAGTTGGTACTCACAGGCGTAATACCCGACTGGCGGTACACATTGCTTGCTTACGTTGAATAGCTTATTCTCGCACTAACAATAAATCCTGCAGAAATCAGGCAGTTCCGGTCAGGTTGTCTGTTTACTGTGGCGAGGCAATAAAAGGACAATTGATACAACACAGGAGGAAATATAATGAAAGCCATTATTCTGACTACTGCCGCTGCACTGATTACGTGTGGCACCTGGGCCCAACCCTCTCTAGCTGAAGACGTCACCGTTAAACTCTGGGCACGTGCAGATCGTTCAGGACCACTGCGAGCCGGCAATATTGTCGATGCTGCAGATCAATTGAACCGTGCGTTCGAGGCAGCGGGATCTGATACCCGAATCAAAGTGGATCTGATTGAGACCAATGCGGCCGGCTTCGATGCCGATGCACTTGATCTACTCAAAGCCCATTCCGTTGGCGACGGACCCGATATCGCAGTTGCTGCACATGAATGGATCGGTACGTTCGTCGAAGCAGGATTTGCTGCGAACCTGGAAGACCATATTGCCGACAATGCAGGTTTGTATGCCGATATCATTCCGCAATTATGGGAGTCAGTAAAATATAAAGGCGATCGTTACGGCATACCACAGGACTCTGAGATCAGAATGTTCTTTGTGAATAACGATATTCTGAGAAAGGCCGGGAAATCGGAAGAGTTCATTTCCGGGCTGCCGGCTCGCGTGGAAGCGGGTGAATTCACCATGTTTGACTGGTGTGACCTTGCCGCAGAAGCAGTAAACAGCGGTGCAGCCAAAATAGGCTGGGTACATCGACCCAATGTAGGCCCGGATTTCCAGATGGCAATGGCCAGCTTTGGAATCGATATCTACAACGAAGATGAGGCCAAACTGCAGATTACGCGCTCCGGGTTGGAGAAGTATTACGGCTGGTTGAAGTACTGCGTCGACAATGGCTCGCTACCGGCAGACATGACCACCTACAGCTGGGACAGCACCCACGCCGCATTTCGTGGTGGTGATGCGATGGGCAAATTCCATGGCATTTGGAATGTCGGAGCTCAAATGGAATCCTTTGGACTGACTGGTCCTGACGATTACTTCAACAAGTTGACCTGGATCCATGCGCCGGCAGGAGAGCAAGGTGGACAGCCCAAGAACCTCAGTCATCCGATAATCTACGTAGTTGGCGACACCCCTAAAAAGGACCTGGCGGCTATGCTGGTTGGCCTGGCCTCTCAGCATGTCCCGAATACTGCTCATGCGGTCAGTACCAACCATACGCCGATTAATCATGGCCAGACTGCGATGCCCGAATTCATCGAAAAAGGCTGGGCATTGATTGCAGGTACTCCCATGCTTAAATTCGCTGAGTTCATGCCTAACCACGCCAAGATCGGCCAGTACAATGCAATCACATACACGGGTATCCAGGCTGTAGAGACAGGAGAGATGGGCCCGGAAGAAGCCGCTGACATGGTCATCGAAGAGCTGGAGGTGGAATTAGGCGACGATGTGATCATCCTGGACTAGGAGATCGACCAGACTACTTTAGAACGAGCTGGCCAATCGCTTGCGCACACACAACCACCTGGCAGTCTGTGCGCAAGCGAATTGACAACTGTTTCAACTGAGCGCCATGCCAAAACAAGGTCGTTACTGGATATCTGATACCACCCTGTTTCTCGGGCCGGCGATTCTGCTTCTGGCGGTGTTTTTCGTCGCGCCCATTTTCGTCAATATCGTAGTGGCCTTTACCGACATGAGTCAGTCGGTACGATTCGAGGACTTTCCTACTACCAGGCAATTCAACAAACTTGGCAAAGTCAATGAAGAGGCATTGCTGGGCTTCGAACTGCGAGGCTCGTTTTACCGGGCACTGGCACTGACCGGTACATTCGTGTTTTTCACGCTGTTTATTTTCAACCTCAGTTTTGCCTTGATTCTGGCACTCACCACCACCGCCGTACCGGAACGCATGGGTGCTATTTTTCGTGCTATCTGGTTGCTGCCTCGAATGAGCCCGTCCATCGTCTATGCACTGCTATGGTTATGGGTCATAGATTCCTCTGAACGTGGACTGTTCAACCAGGTGATCATGGCATTTGGCATGGAGGCCATGAATCTTCGCTTGAACCATCCAATGGCCGTCATTGTCATCGCCAATGGCCTGATTGGCGCATCGCTGGGCATGATCATCTTTACCAGCGCAATTCGTTCGATTCCTGATCACCTTTTTTACGCAGCCAGGGCCGATGGTGCTGGCAGCCTGGCCATCGTGCGCCATGTCATATTACCTGCGTTGCGCTGGCCCATCAGTTATATAACCATTTATCAGGCACTGGCACTTCTGGTCTCATTTGAGTACATCTTTCTTATCATGGGACCGTCCCGCTCAACGATGACCATGGCAATGTTGTCCTATACCAAGTCGTTGGCACCCGAGATCGGCGGTGGGCAGTATGCATATGGTGCTGCCATAGCACTGATACTGATCGTCATTGGCATTATCGTGGCACTTGTGATGTGGCGTCTCGCCAACATGAAAGCATTGCTGCAGCAACCTCGAATAGAGGTCCGATGATGACACGCGACTGGAACCAGCTGGCTGCGGTATCAATTCGTGACCGCCGCATGAAAATGGCAGCGTTGACACTTTTTCTGGTCGCAGTCTCAGCACCGATCGTGCTTCCGTACTTCTGGATGGTGATGATTGCATTTACGGCACGTACCGGCGGCGCTGATGCAGATACCCTATGGACAGCCTGTGCAATACTGGTTCCGGTCACATTGGGCTATTCGATTGCCTATGCGTCCCTGTCAGTGCGCTACCGTGCCATTACAGGTGCTGCCGCCTTGATACTCGCCACGAGTCTGCTTTGGTTTTTTCTGGGTGATGACCTGCATCTGAATAATTTCCGATTCATGATCAACCCGAACATCGTTGAGGATATTCGGGGGGCCGCAACTGCCGGTGGGCAGTTTCCATGGGTCTGGAATGCATTTGGTAATTCACTGATTCTGGCTGGAACTCAAACGCTGATAGTGGTCACAGTTTCAACGCTGGCTGCCTATTATCTATCACGATTTTCGTTTCAGGGACGCGCAACGTTTTTACAGTCTCTGCTGGTACTGCAGGCATTTCCTGCCATTACGCTGGTCATTCCAATTTTTCTAATCGTGTACTGGGTGGGATTGCTGAACACGCTATATGCACCGATATTGGTGATCACTGCGCTGGAACTGCCATTTTTCATATTCATCATGAAAGGATTTTTTGATGCAGTGCCCTGGGATATCGAAATGTCGGCCATGACCGACGGAGCCAGCCGACGACAGGCGTTCTGGATGGTAGTGCTACCTCAAGTCCGAGTCGGCATGATTGCGATTGGAGTCTTTGCCTTTATCAAGGGATGGGAGGAATACGTATTCGTAACCGGTCTGCGGACCGGAAACAGCTACTGGGTCATGTCCACATATTTGTACTACGTCCGGGAAGATGTCATGGGTGTGGACTACGGCATGGTCGCGGCAGTGTCACTACTCTACGTCATGCCATCGCTGATTCTCTACCTCTTCTGCCAGAAATACCTGACACAGATGACTATTGGCGGAGTCAAGGGCTAATAGTATGGCAACGGTAGAACTAAAGAACATCCGCAAGGCCTGGGCAACGGCCATGGCCGTTGACGGTCTTGATCTGACTATCAGCGATGGCGAGTTTGTAGCCATTCTGGGACCTTCAGGTTGTGGAAAGTCAACCACGCTTTTCATGCTATCAGGCGTTTATCTTCCAACCAGTGGAGACATTCTCTTCGACGGATCCCGCGTCAATGACGTCGAGGCACGGCATCGCAACGTAGGAATCGTGTTCCAGTCCTATGCACTGTATCCACACATGAGTGCGTTACAGAACATCATGTTCCCACTGCGTTTTCAGAAAGTTCCGGATGCCGAGACACGTGCACGTGAAATGGCAGATCTCGTGCAGGTTGGTGAATTGCTGGATCGGCGACCCAGCGAACTCTCGGGTGGTCAGCAACAAAGAATTGCTTTGGCTCGAGCCCTGGTGAAGCGACCCAACCTGTTATTACTCGATGAGCCGTTGTCAAATCTTGACGCCACCCTGCGATTGACGATGCGGGCGGAAATCCGGCGAATAACACACGAACTTGGGGTGACGACAATCCTCGTGACCCACGACCAGCTTGAAGCCACTACCATGGCGGATCGGGTTATCTGCATGAATGCAGGACGCATTGAACAAGAGGGCAGCGCGGAAGATCTCTACTTGAGGCCGAGAACTCTTTTCGTGGCAGGGTTCATCGGCTCTCCTCCCATCAATCTCATAGAAGGAAAGCGCCCGGAACTCAAATTGTCGGGTATTCCGGTGCAGAGCGGTCTTGAAGATTCCGTTACTATTGGTATACGCCCTGAAATGCTGAAAGCTGCCGATCATGGACTGCCGGCAACTGTTAGCTACGTTGAGCCAATGGGGCGTGAAACGCTGACCACCGTGGACACAGTTATCGGACCGCTTAGAATGCTGGAAGCCGTCGCTGTACCCCGCTGGCGTCGGGACGAGCAGATCCTTTTAAACTTTGACGCCGAAGACTCCATGGTATTTGATACCAGCGGTAAACGCATTGATGGCGCGAATGTTCGGCTCCTGGAGATACCAGGTGCGTAGCATCGTGCGAACGGTAACGAGCAACCTGGTACTGCCGAACATGGCGGAGCGGCTGGAAGCCACCCGACGATGGGGAAACCAGCAGGCGCACGACCATTACCAGGCGCAATGGCCGTGCTTGAACAGTATCGAACTTCAGAATCAGCCTGCCACGGAGACAGCGCCACGGACATTGATGATCAGCGCGTGGAATATCGAACGCTGCAAACACATCGCTGAATCTGCAGATCTGATAAGGAGGGTAGGCGCCGATATCGTGCTTGCAAGCGAGATGGATCTGGGCATGGCCCGATCCGGACAGCACCATACCACTCGAGAACTTGCCTCGCAGTTGGATTATTCGTACGCATTTGCAGTGGAGTTTGTAGAACTGGGCCTCGGGGACGCTCGGGAAACCGCAGATTGCGATGGCCTGGGCAATCTGCACGGCTTACACGGTAATGCGATTCTCTCACGTTGGCCGCTGCGTAATGTGGTCCTGTTGCCTCTGGATGCCGGGGGTTACTGGTTCGTCCAGGCGCCCAAGAATGACGGGCAGTACCGCGTCGGTGGGCGAATGGCTATTGCTGCACAAATCGATACACTGGCTGGTCCGTTGACGCTGGTCTGTACGCACTATGAGAGCGAAAGCGATGCGGACGGCCGGGCGCTGCAAACACAAACGCTATTGGACGGGCTGGATACCATCTACGGAAATACTCCGGCCGTCATTGGTGGTGATCTGAACACCAACGCGTTTATGAGCACCGGAACGTCTCCAGATGACATGCTGAACAGACCGAACAGCATTGAGCCAAGCTTTACACATTTTGAGAAACATGGCTTCGATTGGCGCAACGCAAATACAGGTCGAGTTACGACCCGACTGAACCCGGACAGTACTTCCTCTGTACCACTTAAAACTCTGGATTGGTTGTTTGTTCGTGGCATCAGCGCATACGAGCCATTTGTTACACCGGCACTGACTCCCAACGGTGAGTATTTGTCAGACCATGAACTGATAGGCACTCAGATACGCTACGCATGACAGCTGGAGTACTACCCTTGCAACATTCCCGGTAAATCTAGCAATGAAATGTGTCAGCTACAATATTCAGTATGGCCTGGGTAGAGACGGGCACTACGATCTCGCACGCATATCCGACGAACTTGTTGACGGTGACATCATTGCGTTACAGGAAGTGGATCGATACTGGAAACGCAGCGGGATGGTGGACAGTCCGGCGGTCATTTCAGCACGACTACCCTGCCTGCACTGGGTATACGCTGCAAACCTGGATATGGATGCCAGTTACCCCGAACCTGACGGCGAGGGTCGGATCATTCATCGTCGCAAGCAGTTTGGTAACATGATATTGAGTCGATGGCCGATACTGTCCACACGCAATCACCTGCTTCCCAAATGGGGTGACCGCCATCACCATTCGATTCAACAGGGTATGCTGGAAGCTGTTATCGACACGCCACGAGGTGCACTTCGAGTCTATTCAGTGCACCTGAGTCATCTTTGCCCTGCCACGCGGCATCCCCAGGTCGATAGCATGCGCAGTATTCTTGAACGCGCACCCAGTGAAGGTGGAGCCTGGTGTGGAGGTCATCCTGATTCGTCATCTGGCTGGATCGAGGAAAGTGAACCGCCGATGCCTTCGTCTTTCGTGGTGATGGGGGATATGAACTTCAGCGCAGAGTCCAGTGAATACGCTCAGCTCGTTGGTGCCATGGCGCCTGGTTATGGCCGGTTGACCAATCGCGTTGGCATCATAGATGCCTGGGTTGCAGCCGGACACGAAGAGTCAACAGGCAGCACGAATCCAAACGCTGGAAGGCGCATAGATCATTGTCTTGTTTCAGCAGATCTCGCCAGTGTCGTAAAGAATGCCTGGGTGGATACGGATGCTACCGGTTCAGATCATTGGCCACTGTGGGTGGAATTCGAATAGCGAAGACGGTCGATGGACCGCCCAGGCAATCGAAGCTGTGTCGGCACTGGTTACTGGTCGTCAAGTAGCCAGCGAACAGTCTGGTAGTGTTGCTCGGCAAAGCAACTAGTGAAGCTCCAGGCGATGGTTTGAGCAACTGTCCAGCCACGGCTGCGCTCTCGATCCAGACCAAGCTCCTGCGTAAGTCGGTCCAGTCTTCCAAGTACCTGCTGCTTGCACTCGCCAAATTCAAAGCTTCGTATTACCGGCGATAGGCCAAACTCTCTTTCACCAACCAGCGGCTTTGGGTCTATTGCCAGCCATCGATCGCGTTGCGACGCCAGCACATTGTCTCCATGGAGATCCTGGTGTATCAGTACCTGCTCTGACTGCGTATCCGCAAGAATCTCAATATAGTCCAGCGCTGCATCGACCAGTCTACGCTCACAGGGCTTCCCAGCGTCAAGCCAGTTCGACACCATACCGGTAGACCAGTCCATGCACTCCCGCTTCAGTGATTTGAACGGGGCACAAGTCGACGTCCACAACCTGGGTAACAGATCAATCATTACGCCGATCTGATCCACGTCAGGTGACTTGCTCAAATGAGTCCCAGGCAGGCACTCTTCCAGCAGCATTGCGCTGTTCTCAGCATCGTGTTCGAGCAGTCGAATGGCACCGTTACCGTCCCAGATACGCAATGCGTCTGCTTCAAACTCGCACTCAGGATGAGGCCACTGTATCTTCAACACGACCCGTTGCCCGTTACGTAGCGCAGCAAAGGCTATGGAAACGGTGCTCTCTGTAAACGGATCGGCCAATTGCAACTGCCACTTGTCGCACAGCATGTCTAGCAGATTTGGCAACGCCGCCAGCCAATCGTGGGCCGCTTCTCGCTCGGCCAGGGTATGAAAATTGTGCTGGAATTCCAACATGTCACACCCCACGGTACTTGTTCAGGAACTTCTCCAATTGTGCCATACGCGGCGGCGTATCTGCCGGGAACGGGTCATCGACAGATCCAGTAATTCACGGCTATGCATGACGATTCTGCAATTGGACTCGAAGATTCATCCAGGGTGGTAGTGGATGCCTGGCAGAGCCGAGTACCGCCGCGCAAAAGACGAGAGACTGTAACTGCAAAGTCTCTCGTTTCACCCATTCATGGGAAAAGGCTAAGACCCAGCATGACCAGGCCATGTCCAAGACCCGCATCTTCGCATCAAGCGGTTTCGCAGTATCAGCATCAGCATCAGCATCGTGTTTCCCGTAAGCAC
>JABDKN010000061.1 GCA_013002205.1 Granulosicoccus sp. | reverse complement strand
AAAGAATCCCCTGGCAGCAACTGGTCGGTTTCCGCACTGATGATGCCCACGTCCTCCTGCGCCGGTTCCTGCACCCAGCATGGCGTACGAGAACACACGGCGATCGGGCGATAGCGTGTGTACGCAGGGGTGTAGTCATGGATGGTGACGTTATAGGCGGGCTCGAGACCCAGATTGGTGGCGGTCAGTCGGTACACGACGCAATTGTTGCCAGGTGTCACCTCAATCTGGTCGGGCCCGAAACCCGCCGGATCGTCCGGTTGGCCATCGCAGCCGTTGTCGAGGGCCTGCTCCTTGCGAATGGCCACCCGTGAATCGTTCACCGTGGATTGATCCTGTATCTGCACCAGATCTGCATCACCATTCCAGCGAGCACTCACCGTCGTGACATTGCGTTGCAGGGTGGCCGCATCCGCAGGGGCAAACACCTTGACGAACACATCGACCGACTCACCGGGCAGCAGACTCAGTGGTGAGTCGTAGGGAAGATCGCCCGGACCCAGTGTGCCGTCGGCATTGGTGTCCAGATACAGCACACTGGACCAGTCCGGTCGACTTTCATCCAGGCCAAGCGTAATGTCATCGATGCGGGTGTTTCCATTGTTGATCAGCAGATGCTCATAGACAACGGAGCCGCCGGGTTCCAGTTGTGCACTGAGCGATGGCTCGATGGACAAGCTGTCTGCTGCGATGACCACGATCCCATCATGTTTGACATCCGAGGTACCGGTACTCGCTGAATACGCTTTGAACCACACACTGTGTGTACCCGCCGGCTCATCCGCTGGCACCTGGATCTCTGCACGGACATGCCGGGACATACCAGACGCCAGGACGCCCGTGGAGGTGATGACACTATTGTCCGCGGGATCCAGGAATTGCACTTGCCAGCCCGTCGGCAAAGCGCTGCCGGCAGCGGTGCCTGACGCGCCCAGCTGGTAAGTGTCCGTTCTGCTGCCCTGATGTCGTATGTAGAGATCAAACCGCGCAATATGCTCTGCATCGACCGTCACTACCGAGACTGGCGAGGCTTCTGGACCGGGTCCCTGCCCGAGTGCTCCAGACGAACCTGCGGGCGCCTGGTTGGTCAGGTCCACCACGTTGGCAACGATCTCATCCAGATGATCGAGGACCGAATCGGCAATGCCGGCATCGGTCACCGAGCGCGCGATCTTGACCAGGTCGAATCCCAGCCCCGAATTGTTGCCGGCAACGCCAGCCGGTAGCTGCAGTCTCAGGCCGACGGTGACAAAACTGCCTGGCGGGATGGGTCCTGTGTCCACCAGGCCATCACCATTGGTATCCGTCAGGGCACTGCTGCCACCATCGCGCAGCAACTGCCACAGGGTCCCGGGTGGGAACGTGGACTGGGCTGCCTGCACTTCGATGTTGAAGGTGTCAGTGGCATTACCCGTATTCCAGATGATGTTGTCAAACACCACCACGCCGCCTTGACCCACACTGACGAGACTCACCGGTTCATTCAGGCCATTGATCGCATTGGAGGTCGAGCCGTTGGCAACGACGCCGGCATCCGCCAGTACCTCGAACAGGACAGTGTTGGAAAATTGCCGGCTGATCGTGCCCACGGCGATGTCGTATTCGAATTCTGCCGTATTGGCAAGGGATCCTGTCGGCAGGCCAGCGTCGATATTCACCTGGAAACTGATCGAACCACGCTGACCGGCATCCACCAGGTCGAAGATGGCAGTGAGCTGGTTGAGTGAGGTCGTATCAGCGTCACCCTGTGCCTCCGGCAAACCGACGCAGCTGGTGTGGTAGGCGCAGAAGCGCACACTGCCGAACATGCCTGCCTGCAGATCATCCGGGTCTGCATCACTCAGGGCAGCGCCCGAGTGCGACCAGCGTGCAGACCCCGGCACATAGCTCATACCGTCTGGCAAGGCGTCGATCAGTGCAACGTCACCCGCTGCCGCATCACCGGTATTTTCGTACGTCAGCGTGATGGTATGCGAGCCGCTCGGCGACAGGCCGCTACCGGGGCTGATGGACTTGACTACCGTGATGGCCGGACCCGTACCCACGGTCACGGTATCCAGATTCTGTCCGGTGACCGCAGTGTCAAATTCGCTGATCACATCGAGCAGCAGTTGCGCAGTGTCGCCATCGATCGCGCCGGTGGCAATGCTCGCCGTGATCACGACAAAGAAATCATCGCCGGCAGCGACACCCGGTGTCACGCTGATGCTGTTAGCTGAATCTGCAACACCGTCGGCATTGGCGTCAGCGAATACCTCGATGTTCAGTAGATCGATGGATCCTCCGGCGTTGCCGGCACCGATGAGGTAACGATCGATTTCATTGCCGGTGTTCTGTATACGATGAGAGAAACTGATCCGGCTGCCCGGTGTGGCACGTTGCTGTTGATTACTGGTTACCTGCAGTCCGGCTACCTGCTCGATCAGTGTCTCCACGATGTTCGAGGCGACACTGACGCGGTTGCCGTCGGTATCGGTATAGCTGGCCAGTGCCTGGTTGCGAATGATCGTACCGGCAGGTGTAGCGGCGCTCGCCCATCCGCACAGAGCACTCATGCAAAGCAGCAGCCACAGGCAAGCGTATCGCATCGACCCTACAGCCCGGTGAAATCGAAAAGCGGATGCAGGGGACGCCCCTGCTCGTCAAGCAGCATGAGTTCGACACGCCGGTTGATGCTGCGACTGATAACGTCATCGTCACCGAACTGCGTCAGGCCTTCACCCAGTGGCTGATCCACGATGCGCGGCCGGTCAATACCTTTGCTCACGAAATACTCGCGCACTGCAACGACACGTCGACCTGCCAGGGCATGGTTATACCGTCGGGTACCGATTCGATCGGCAAAGCCCTGCAGACTGAGGTTGAGCTGCGGGTAGCGCTTGAGTATCTCCACGGCTCCAACCAGCAATGCACGGTTTTCATCGTTCAGCCGGTGACTGTCGAAGTCGAAATACACAGCTGGCTCCCAGGGAAAGTTCAGGTTGGAAATCAGCTCGCGCAGTGTCTGCGTGCCATCTTCATGTTCCTGCACCACCAGCAGGCACTGGGCCGCATCGTAGGGTGCGTAAAGCTCCTCGGTACTGACGCAGGCACTCAGCAGCGACAGGAGTGTGCCTGTCACCAGCCATAGAGCACAGCGTTGCATCAATCGCTCAGCCATTGAAACCAATCCTCATCAAATTTGACCTGCAGCCCGAACTGGATCCCTTGCTGGTTCAGACCTTCAACATCCAGATCAGGCTCTTCGAAGCCCATAACGTTGTAGGCCAGGCCCAGGCGAATATTCCGGTCGAGGATCCAGGACACGCCGGCACCCAGCGAATAGCGGTTCGCACCTCGTCCTGCACCCAGCCAGCCGGCGCGCAGATCCACCTCCCAGCGTCTGTCCAGGTCACGACTCAGGCGTACATCGGAGACACTGGCCTGCGTCTTGACATCACCACTGTCGAATTCGAAGCTCTGCCATTTGTGACCCAGTCGCCCGCTCACGGTAAATCCCTTGTCCAGTTGCAGGTTCTGGTGCGTCGAGAGCAGGTAAGTGCGCTTGTCCTCGCCGGCGCCGGGACCATATTCCTGTTTCCAGTCGGCCAGAAACACGGCGTGGTGCCGGTTATCCTGTTTCGGGCGCCGGGCGAGTCCAAGCGTGAATTGATGTCGTGCGCTCAACTCACCGTTGACGGGTATCGAACGCGTGTACTCTTCGCGCACCAGGGATGTCCAGTCAAGGTTGAGTCGCTGCGCCAGTGATGCACGAAAGCCCAGGTAGCGATGACCGCCCGACTCCCGCATTTCTGCCTGTGCGCTGGCCCGCAGGTTAGGACCGCGCGTATCACTGATACCCAGGGATATGGCGACAGAATCCTCTGCGTCCTGGCCGCGTACGACATCGATCAGTTCCACTGCAGGACTGACGAACAGGCCGGGACGCCATTCATAACGTCCACGGATTCCACTGGCACTTTCCATACTGCGACCGGTATAGCCGCCTTTCATCCGGTATTCGCTGTAGATCCGGGTCGAGGGCAGAACATCCGACTCGATACCCAATACCCATTGTCGGCTTCGTGTAGCCGAACCGTTCAGCGATTGCTGTGACAGACCTTCTTCGTGTTCGTGCCTGGCATACAGACTGACCTGTGGAAACAGCTGCAGCCGTGAATCCAGGCCATAGCGAAACCGTCGCGCATCAGCCACATCGCGTTCGGCGTCCACCCCCAGTGAAAACGTTCGGCCGGCGGGAAGCTGCCAGCGCCGTTCGGCACCCAGCCCAAGTGTGTTGAAACGAATCGTCCGGTTACCGTCTGAGCTCCAGACCCGTCGGACACCGCCATTGAGCGACCAGGTGGCAAACGTTTTGTCCAGTCTCAGGCCCGCGCTGCCATAGCGAGTCGCATCGGTCGTCGAGGCACTCAGTGATGCCTTGGCAGATGCCCGCAAAGTCGTTGACAGTGGCTGGTGATGCTCCAGTTGCCATTCTTCACGCCCTGCCGATACACCGGCATCACGACTGGTAAACCCTGCCGATGCGCGTGCCCAGTTCATGGTCGTCCGGTGTTCGCGGCTGCCGCCCCACAAATGCTCCAGCCTGGCGCTCTGTGCCTGCCCATCGTCCACACGACTCACTGTCGAATCACGATGACGCATACGCGCAGCCGAGACAGAGGCGGTGGTGTGCAGGCTCAGTATGGCCGACGCATGAACACCGGCTATGGTATAGCCCGACAACGGGTTCTGATCGTCGGTCAGGCTGAATCCTGCGCTGAGACCATCACTCAGCTCGACCTGCCAGCGAAAGCCCGCCAGTGTGTACTCGTCCAGATCGGAATTGCGATCATAGCTGACACGTACGAACACCGGATTGAGATCGGCATCCACGCTCGGCACGACATCGCTGAAACTGAGCAAACCGGTGACCGAGTCGATCGTGTAGTCCCTCTGCCGCTGCAGGCGTTCGCTCGATATCACCAGTCCCGGGTTTTCACGATCACGCACGATGCGCTCGATAATCTCCGAATTGGCAACCAGTGGTGCCCCGTCGAGCCGGTACAACAGCGCGGTGCCATTACCCCGAATCTCCTCGCTGGCGCGCACGTCCGACTGGCGTGCGGCAAATACCTGCAGAAGCTGCCGATCATCATGGTAAATGCCGTTGAAGCCGGTCAGCGTACGCTGCACACGAGCAAGGTTATCGGACTCGCTGCGGCTGTCGGTCAGGTAGTCTCCCCACATCACACTGTGGCGCTCACGTTCAAGCTTTGCATACAACTTGCTGCGGCTTTGCGCTTCGAAACCCCTCACCGATGCATCGCCCAGTGTCGGATAGTGTTCGTTGGGATTGATATCACGCAGCAGTTCGGTGTCATCCTGCTTGTCCGAGTCATAGGACAAGGTCAGCTTCATGTCCTGGCGGACGCGGCCCTTGAGAAACAGTGCCGTTCGCGCCTGCACCTCGAAGCCATCGTCAAGGTCGATGCCGTTGGCATCATCACGATCACCACGTCTGCTCCAGCGTCCGCCGAGTTCGATCAGTCCGGTACCGACCAGGGGTCGGGCAGCGGCCACCTGCACAAGATTCAACGTCGCTTCCATGTTGCCAGCCCTGGCACTCAGGCGCATGCGGCCGGGTAATTCCGAACTGCGGATATGTATCTTGCCGCGACCTCCCTCGATACGCACCTGCACACCAGGTTCAGCCACCTGCAGATCCTGCTCGAGAAAATCCCCGTCGGTGGTGTCAAGCGTCACGAAATAGACGCCATTGGCTGGATAGCCATTGGCATCATTGATCACGACATCGATCGGCAACATGGTCCGACCACCGTCGGCCGGCAGGGTATCCTGCCGTGTACGCAGCATCATGCGCACACCGGCGGCCGGGCGCTTGAACGTACCCGACGCCAGGATGCGCTCGTTACCGAAGCCGTCACGCCCTCGTACCTGAATGTCATTGAGGCCCGGATTCAGTGACACGCCATACCAGGCAACGAGTTCCGCGCGTTCACGTCGATTGGCAATGCGTTCGCCTATCTGACTGTTGCTGACCGCCACATCATTGACATAGAGCACCGGGTCGGCGCCTGCACGCACCACCGCCATGAAGCGCCCATCGGTACTGAATTCGGTGTCCGGCCACAGCCACGTGCCGGCATCGGCCTGCTCCTCGGTGATACCGGCGACCAGGTCCTGCGGGGTACCCATCTTCGAGGGTTCTGTGTGCGGCTCATCCGTGCCCGGCGTCGACCGCCCAGGACGCCCGGCCGGCAATACGTCCGCTTCAAGTTGCGCTGTGCCGGCAAGGTTCATCGATGCGCGCGCATTGCCTGCAGCACGCTGCGTGGACGTTTTCCTGTCCGTTTTCGCCGTACGGGGCTCACCCAGCAACCCGCTGGACAGATCGCCGTCCGCTCCGGCCCGCTGACGGTCATTGGCAATGCGACTCTTGCCATCAGGGTTGAAGCGGCTGGCCTCCTCGATCAGCCAGCTGCCGCGCAGATCCTGATTGCGCTGGGCCAGGCGATCGAATACACCGTCGGCGTCCAGTTCCGGGCAGGAGGTGGCAAAGTCGGCACGGTGAAAATCCCCTTCGGACAAGTCGAGAAAGCGACTCTCTGCATCCGCCGCATGGCGATTATCCAGCGCCTTCAGTGACAGTCCTTCGGGTAAGGTGAGCGTGTCGAGTTTGATGACCTGCAGCCCGGGGCGCAGACCGTAGAAGCTGAATTGACCATCTTCATCCGTGACGACGAAACTGCCATCCTGCAGGTACAGCTTGACACCACCGATGGGCCATTCGGACTGGTTGTGTAACCTGTCGCAGGAGCTGTCCACGTACACCTTGCCGAACACCATGGCACGCTCTGACATGACGCCACTGCGCACGATGCTGACTGCCGCACGAGCCAGGTTGGAACTGACTGGCAAGCCACTGGTGGTCGTGGCATTGGCCAGCGCCGAATTGACACCGTCGCCATGCAGCGCCAGCGGCGTGGCCTGCAGATGGTACGTCACGGTAGCACTGTCCGATGCGGCCAGGGTGCCCAGATCCACCTGCCAGGAGGCACGGGTGCCCGTGCTGTCAGCACCTCCGGGAACACCTGCGCCCGAGCCTCCCAGACGCAGTGGCCGAGGCTCGGGTAGACGTTGTCCATTGAGCATCAGGGAGGCGGGAACCAGGCGGAAACCGACCGGCGGTGTATCGATGAGGAAGACATCATGAAGCTCACCGATGCCCTGATTGGTCAGCTCGATTTCATACTGGACAGACTCGCCCGGTTCCACCGTGTCCTGAAGAACCCGCTTTTCCATGAGCAGCTGTGATGCGAAGTCAACAGGATCCAGCGGAATATCCAGAATCGGTGCACGGCCCTCGACAGACACCGTAAATCGCCCGTCCCCCTCACCCCTGAAACCGGTTGGTCCATACGAGGCCTGGCTGACGGTGAACGCATCAAGTCGATCAGGTGTCACCTGTGAAGGAAATCGATAGGCCGCTGGCGGAACGAGGTCAATGGAGTACCGGCTACCCGGATTCATTCGTGGCAGGAAATAACGGCCATTCTCATCGGAGATGAATGCAAGTGGCGTCTGGCCGTCGGCCGCCAATGCAACCTCGTTGCCGTCATAGACAGTAATCTCCGCCCCGGGCACCATTGCCAGTGAAGCGGCGTCGAAGACACGACTCGATGGCGATACCAGCGCAGTGTCGCTGAGCTCCAGGTTGCCGAATGGATCGGCATAGCGTGTTTCCAGCGTATCATCCGCATGGCTTAGCAGGATGCAGTTCCCGCCTTGCGTATCATTGTCATCCAGAACACTGAACTTCTGCGTGTCAGCATTCACCGCCACGTCCGGACACCAGCGCCCCTGTCCTTCAACCTGAGTGTTGAGCAACACCGGTCGCAGGCTGCGATACACCTCAGACCCGGGCCTGGTCTCCTTCAGCAGTACGATCAATGTGTCTCTGGTCAGGCGCGAACCCAGCTCTACTGCAACGTGAGCGACTCCACCTTCATCCACGAGCTGAAGACGATCCGGCACCCGCGTGGCCAGTTCAATGTATACGCCATCTCGCGCTGTGTCATAGCCGTTACCAGCTGCATCAGAGAGTGTGCCGCCTGCCAGCGCTGGCTTGTCACCTGCCAGCGCCGACTGCACCGAGGCCCTGTCATTGTTCAACCAATAGATCGGGGCATCCTCGAACATCTCATCGGATGCATGGTCCAGTGTCTCGATGGCAGAACGGACCGAGGCTATCGGCTGGACGAATCGGAGACTCGACGGCAATGCCGGTGCAGCTTCCAGGCGCGTGTTGCACACGGTATTGGACCGGGCATCTGCTACGTCGTCGGCATCGAGATCGATGAAGGCACTGGCATCCAGAGTGGCTGCTGCACTCGAGGCGTCATCTGCCGGGTCGATGATGAATTCATAACGTAAGGTAATCAGTTCATCGCGCGTGAATACCGTGGCCGGCAACAGTACACCCAGCAGATTCACCGCATTCCCAGGCGGTTGTGCTGCTGCACCATCAGCAGGGCCAGCCACAGGAGTTGCGCCTGGCCAGGCTTCCATGCTCATCCAGTTTTCGCTGTTGTCATGCGCATGCCGTACCAGCGCTCTGGATTCATAACCGCTGGAATCAAAAGACTCCTGCCTGACCAGCTGCATACTCTCGGGGACCGGTATTTCCACGAGAATCCCGGAGCGCAGCACACCGTCGACCAGCACCTCACGTTCCACCGGCAGTGTCTGTGTGGTGTTGATCAGCTCCAGTTCGTAACTGACCGCATGGCCTGCAGGCACCGCTGCGGAACATTGTGGTGAGTTTGTCAGTCCCAGACGCAGATTGGCCGGTGTGCGCGTGCTTATCGTGTCGCGATTGGACAATGTGTCCAGCGTTGAATCGGTGGAACTGACCTGCAGAAGCAACTCGATCTCATCACCGGAACCGATATCCGTGGGCATCCTGCCGCTCAACAGCAGCTCAATCGATTCATCCGCAGCCAGCTCGATGACATCAGTGATCAATGCCTCACCATCGTCAACCTGCCCGTTACCGTTGTCATCCCGGGTCAGCTGCAGGTTGACCAGGTCGCCCTGATCCGCCTCGACATTGGCAGCCGTTGCAAAATAGCCGTCAGGCACATTACCCGTATTGGTCAGCGTATGGGAGAAGACCAGAACCTGACCGGCACTGGCCGTGACCGACTGGTCAGCCGTCAGCGAAAAGCGTCGCAGTTCCGCAACACGTATCCTCGAGGTATTTGATTCCACATCCACCTGCTCGCCACTGGACGTATCTATGTAGGTCAGGGTTGCCCTGTTGATGATCTCCTGCCCTGCACTGGTGGCCGCCTGAACCGGTCCGGTGACAGACAATGCCAGCAACAGCAGTGAACAAGCGAACGTAACAAGACCCGGGAACAGCCACGTCAGCCGGCAGAACAACACGGTGTGTGTGCGCCAAACATGCATGTGGGTAAGTTCGTCGGGTCTCTTGGAGGTTGAGAATTTCTGGCGGGTCGGGAACGCGCAGCATGCTGGTAAGCGCGAGCCGGCCTGAGCGATACATGACGCTGTCCCAGGCCGGCTTTGCTACAGGAGGGGGCTGATCAGTTCACTTTCACACTGAACTGAGCTGTCGCCGACTCACCGGGTACCAGCGTGCCACCTTGCGCAGTGGTCGCATCCGCACCGGGGCCGACATAGAACACGATGGTGTTTCCAACCAGCGTTCCTGCATCTCCATCAACGGCTTCGGTCATCGGCAATACCTCGCAGCCACTGGAGAGACAGTAGGACAGGGAACCCGTCTGGTAGGTACTGAACGCGGTAACCGCATCCGTGATGGTGACGTTCTGTGCATCCGCAGCGCCCTGGTTTTCGGCCACGACTCTCCAGATGGCACACTGACCCGGCGCAACGGCCGCAGCTTGCACCTGGGCAAAGCCACTGTCGACCTCACCGTCACAGAGGGCATCCAGGCCAACCGTCTTGGTCAGTCGAACTTGTCCATTGATGATGGTTGTCTGATCGGTCACCGATACGCCGGGTCCTGCAGGATCCATGTTGGTCGCGGTAATCGTCAGTGTATCCACTGTGCCCGGCGCTGCATTGGACGGTGCGAACACGTTGGCAGACAACGGCAGGCTATAACTTGGAGACAGTGTCAATTCCGGATTTCCATCACCATCGCTATCGCTTACCGTGACGATCACCGAGGTACCGTTGGCCTGCAATACGGTGATATTTCCGGGTGTCAGACTACCCAGCGCCGTATCAGGCACACCGTCATTGTTGGTATCGATATTGACCGTATGCGACCAGCCCGCCTGGCTGTTGCCGGAGATCAACTCGACCACTTCATCCACGTTGCCGTTGTTGGACAGTGTATGACCATATATCACGCTTCCACCAGGCTCCACCTGGTTGCTGCCGGGTGTGACCAGTGACAACAGGCGATCGGCATTGACGTCGATGGCATCGAGCTTGATATCGGTTGCACCGGTATTGAGCGAGGTTATCTGGAAGAAGATCGGGTAGTCACCATCAGCATCGGCATTGCCCAGCAGGCG
The DNA here is from genome assembly GCA_013002205.1 of Granulosicoccus sp. Classification (GTDB taxonomy): domain Bacteria; phylum Pseudomonadota; class Gammaproteobacteria; order Granulosicoccales; family Granulosicoccaceae; genus Granulosicoccus. Next base: position 51,780 of record JABDKN010000061.1, on the reverse strand, counting down.
AGTTGCCGTACCATCACCATTGTTGTCGAAGACCAGGTCGTTTACCGCCTGGGTGGCATTGGCGGGTATGGAGACGACCGCTATGATCTTGAAATCCAGGGCGCCACCGGGTATGGACGGTGTGTTGGACAACGCCGAGCCGGTCGCATTGCCTGCCGCATCTGTGGCATAGAATTGCACAGACCAGCCTGGCAGCAATCCGGAGAGTGTCGTGCCATCAAACGAGGTACCGGCACTGAGCACATAGGAATCACTGCCACCACTTTCGTTGTCGATGTACAACGGAATGGAGACGGTGGTTCCGGTCTGGCCCGGAAATGTAGTGACCGCAGAATACGGTGCCAACAGGGGGTCTTCATCGCTGTTGAGAACACCATTGGGGCTGTTATGCAAGTCGGCTGTGGCGATGACGATCGTGCCCAGTGTGAGCGTCGTATCGTCACTGACCGGTGTTGCACTCGGATCATTGGCGGATACCGCCGTTACCGTGGCTGAAAATGGTCCGCTCCCTGTGGCATTGCTTGGAAGGGTTGCCTTGATGACGATATTCCTGGTGCCACCGCCGCCTGCGATGACGCCCGAGTCCACACCTGAGCCATTGGTATCGGACAACTGCACTACGCCGGAATCATCATGGAAAGTGAACACGGTGCCGGCCGGGAAATTGCCGGGATTCACACTCAGTTCGAAGATATCAGAGGCGTTGCCATTGTTGGTGATGACACTGTTGAAGATCACCGTTCCACCGGCTGCGGCCGTGTCGACCGTCTGCACATCATCGGGTGTATTATCATCATCACCACCGTCATTGACACCCGGCTGTCCACCGACACCTGTATCAGCGATATCCACTGCATAGTCGGCTGAAATGACAGTCTGTACCTGATTGGAAGACACCAGTGAATCGGCGCCAGGATTCAGATCGGTATCCCCGGAGGCGTGACCCTGGTTGGTGATGACGTAGCCACCACCCAGAGTGGCGGGGTTGTATTGAACGGTGAACGTCAGGGATACGCTGGAACCGGCGGCCAGTTGCTGGTCAATCGCGTAGACACCCGAGATGACATCAGTGCTGATGACACCATCATTGTCCAGATCCAGTCCGATGGCGGATTCATTTGCGTCATCGGCGAAGCCGTCAGCATTCAGGTCAAGTCCCAGGGTAACTTCCGACAGGTTCGCTGCGGTATTCAGGGTATCGCCATTGGACACCAGCATACCGGAAACACCGGAGGTGACCAGGCTGGTGTTGGCCGGCAGGCCATCAAAGAGAATCACGTCTTTCGCAGGCAGGTTGCCATTGTTGCGAACGGTCAGGGTATAGCTGACCTGATTGTTGGCAAAGTCGGGCACGGCAGTCTTGGTGGTGACAAGTACCGCATCATTGGTGACGGTGATCAGTGATTCATTGGTACTGTCGAGACCATCACGGCCACCGCCACTGCTCAGGTCCGTCACGCTGGCAGCCACCGACGCACCAGTGCCGTTCCGGGCAGTGGCGTTCAGGGTGATACCCAGCGTGTTTCCGGCAACGGCGGTGGACGGTACGGTGACGGCGACTACCAGATTGACGACATCATCTGCCTGCAAGCTCAGCGACGAAACGACAGGTTCTCCGGCATCGGGCACACCGCTGCCGTTGGTATCATGAAATACCTGTATGCTGCTCGAGTCGATGGCATCTGCTATGGAAATGTCATTGGTGGCCGTCAGGTCGAAAACGTCCGGACCATTACCGGTATTGGTCAATACATACGGCAGATAGACGGTTTGCCCGGCCGCTGCCGTTGCATCCACATCCACACCGATCGTGGCGGAATACACCTGGGCAACCGTGATGATCGCCTCGTTGGATTGCGCTGAATAGACATTGCCCGCCGCATCTTCATAGGTGACGGTTGCCAGGTTCTTGATCTGCGTACCTGCAGATGTGGCGGCCAGAAGCGAGGAGCCGGACACGGCCATCCCTCCCGTCAGCAGTGCCAGAGCACATGCCCGTGCCAGAGGATTGACCGCAAAGCGGTTGAAAGTCGTATTGTTCATGGGAGTCCTGTTAGTCCACAGTTACGCGATAAGTGAATTGATGCTGGCCCCCGTTGGACGTCAGCTCCTGCTGCGCCAGCCAGCGCACATGGGTGTACTGCTCTGGCGGAATGACGACCTCCTTCTGGCTGCCATCGGCCTGAGTCTCGATACGCACCACCGGTTCAAGCTCGAACGATTCACCGCCATCGATGCTGACCTCGAAGTCGGCCGGCACATCGGATTGCGGGGAATCCGGTACGAAACGGGTGTTCTGCGGGATCGGGTCGACAACCTGAACGCCACGCACATCGTCATCACCGTTGTTGGTGAACACGATGCGAAATTCCATGACATTGCCGGGCTCGGCTTCGTCGGCCTGCAGGATGACTTCTTTGCCATCCTCGTCGACAGAAACGATGAAGGCCTGGATCTCGCCGGTCACTGGACCACTGGCGAAGGCCAGTCCTGCCATCGAAAAAAGGACACTAAGCACGAGTAGAAAACGGGGGTAATGCATCACACTCTCCTGACGTTGCAAGGGGGGTTAATCGAATGTTCGAGTAACCGTTACATTGCAGAGAGTGAGCCTGTTCTCAGTCCAGCCAGGGCTTCAAATGTGTACTGGTTAACAAATCAGAACAGTACTTAACCGTTTCATGGCCGCGACCACTGTCACAGTAATCCTGCTGCGAATAACCGGGTTAGTTGCGGGGTGGATCGCAATCCGGCTGGCGTTCAATCAATCGGGTTCAGTCGATGATGACCTGATAGCTGACCGTGCCGGACTGGCCGGCACCCAGTGACCCGAGGATCTCCCAGCTGACCGCATCACCACTGCTGCCCGGAGTACAGGTCAGGGCCGCCGGCGTGTTGTCACAACTGACGCTGGATGCCTGCACCTGTGTGAACGCCGGCGCTGCATCCTCGATCAGCACATCGCTCAGCGGACCGTCTCCGGCATTGCGATACTCGATGGTGTACTGCAGCGTCTGACCGGGCTTTGCTGCGTTACTGAAGACCTTATTGCCACCCGTACTGACGTTGCTGACCTGTTTCACCAGTTCCAGGCGTCCTGAGCCGAGGCGAATCACCTGGATGTCATCGCGGTTGTCCAGCACAAAGCTCAGCCCGTGACCGGTAGCCGACAGGTCAGCCACTTCCAGAGTCGCCGTCAGCGTACTGCTGGCCACTGCGCCGTCGGTAGCCGTTGCCGGGACACTGCTTTGCAGCAACAGGCAGATGCGTTCCTCTGCAACGACCGCGCGAGCCGAGGACCAGGGCGGCTCTCCTCCATCGATGACCTGGTTGCAGTTGAGATCTTCCAACAGGCTGGCAGTCCACTGGCTGCCGGCAGGACTGGTCACCTGCGCCAGGGAAAAGTCGACACTGCCGTGGGTACTGGATTGCCACTGGTGTGGTTGCACGACCACGGTGCCGGGTGTCACGGTGACGGCATGGTCCATGCCCAGCGACGGTGAATTGACGATGCCCACATCCAGCCCGGTCAAGCGATCGCCAAATGCTGGTGTCACCAGCAGCTGGCCATCGGAGACTGAACCCGTGGTGTAGGCCGCTGACTCGCTGATGAAACGGCTCAGTGTGTCACCCTGTACGGCAATGGTGATCGGCTGATTCAGCCAGGCAGGGTCCAGGAGGAGTTCCCAGTTGCCGCTGGCATCGCTGCTTGTCGTGGCCAGTACCTGGGCATTGCCGTCCAGCGCCCTGACCTGTCGCCCGGCCACACCGGGTTCCCGGGCCTGCCGGATACCGTCATGTGCGCCGGCCGGATCGCCGGATGTATCCAGGAAGACAGTGCCTGCCAGGCGCGCCGATGCATCGAGCCGGAAAGTCACTGCTTCATCTGAATCCAGCGATACATCGAGTCCCGGGCCGGAGAGATCCATGAGCACCTGCCCTGAAGGGCCGCTGGCGGTGATACGCGCCTGATTGGCATACAGGCCAGGTTCAGAACTGGCGGCTATGACGTCGACATGAACGCCCACTTCGACAGTGATGCTTTCACCTGCCTGCAGACTGGTCGACGTGCCCAGTAGCTGAACATCGCTGCTGCCGTCGAATCCCTGGTTCGCAGTGCTTCCGGCAGGTCCGGACAGGATAACCGGACTTGCAGTGATTGAATAATTACCAGTGCCCAGCACCGTATCCAGGTCATCAGTCAATGCCAGGTCGTTGACAGTGACATTGCCATTGTTGAGTGCGAGCAACCTGATGGTCAGGCTGCGTCCATCGACGACAACCTCCTTGCCCAGCACGATATCCGGTGTTTCCACGACGCTCGTACCGCTTGTGCAGATCTCCAGCGTCCACTTCGACAACGCACCGCCATTGCCCCTGGTACGATCAGTGATGCGCAATTCCCAGTCCCCCGCTGCATCCTGGCCTTCGAACCTGTCCAGTGACTGCCGGGAGGCGTAAATGCCACCGTCCACCGGCGGGCATGGGGGCAGGGCCAGGACGTCATCATCGAAACCTAAGGAAAAGTCAGCCTGAAGACTGCACGTGGAATTGTACAGCCGACGCGTCCTGCCCCCATGCCGCAGGTCGAACACCAGATCATCGATGAGATCATGCGTACCCTCGACCGATAAAACGTTGACGTCGACCACCGTACCGTCGTCGGCTACATTAATCGTCGAGGTAGTGATCGTTCTTGCATTCGGGCCTATGGTCAAAGGTAAATCCGTTGCACCGTACAACGTGCTGGTACTACCGGCAGGACAATTGCCGGAAGTCGAGTTGCCGCCAGCTATGCTTACCGGGTGATCTTCGATTTCCCCATCGGTGGCAACGCCCGTCGCGTTTGAGATGGCCGACAGATTGGTGGATGCACGCAAGCGCAGATAGGTATTTCCGCTGGTGGCGGAGAGCATACCGGACCAGGTCAATACGGCCGTACCGGTATCGCATGTGACCGGGTGATTGGCATTACGCTCGTCGCTGTCAAACACACCATCGATATCACGGTCGATCCAGCCGGACACCCGCACCCCGGGTGAGCACTGCACTGTCAGGGTATGCATCGACACGGCATTGGATACCGACACGGTACCCGCCACGGCATCTTCATCATCGACACCATCCAGATCATCCCCGGATCCGTCGGTGTCACCTCTGACCTGATTCAATGCACCCGATTCGTTATCCGGTGCCACGCTTCCGATCCATGCGGCCTGCGCACTGTCGAGACGATGATAGGCAGCGCCATAACTGTCGGGAGCATCGCCAAAATCCAGGGTGAAGCCATCGGTGAAGTCGTAGATAGGTGCACTGGTAGTCATCAGGGTCGTTCCACTGATGGCGCCGGTGGTCTTGTTCACCTCGCGAATATCATTGCCCACGTTGGAGTAGATCCGGCCGGAGGGGCTGGCACTCATCTGCCCGCCTGAACCACTGGACAGCAGTTGAAACGTACCGGCTGCCGGAATGAATTTCCAACGCCCGGACGAGGTACCCAGACCGGCGCCGGACAGATCCGCGGACGATCCATAGATGACGATGACGCCACCTTCGTCGAGGGCTGCCACATCACCGAACCCACCCAGCTGGATCATCGTACAGTTGCAGGCACCCTGCAGATCCAGTGCACGAGCCGATACCACCTGCGTTCCATCGATGGACATGGTGAGCTCGAACAGGTCCTCGATGTACCCTTCAGCCGATTCCGAACCGACGTAATACTTGCCTGCCACGAAAGAGCCGGCGGTGCTGTTGATGTTCCGGATGGGCGCTGTCACCGGCCCGATGCTGAAATCGTTCATCAACTGGTGGGCAGCCGGTCCGGAACCCAGCGCCGGATTCCAGCGGTAGACGCTGTTCTGGTCTCCGTAGTAAACGATGCCAGCCTCCACATTCTGTGCCAAAGCATTGACACCTGCTGCGTACGGAGAGCTGGTCAGGAACCGATCCGTGCCAGTGTCCAGATCGATCCCCCGAATGGTCGATTGCGATGAATAGATGAAGACTTCGCTCGCCTGCGCACAGTCGAGCATCGCCAGAAGAAGCAGCGGAATGGAAAACCACACTGGAATCAACAGGCTACCAGCACGTCCCGTCGAAGAGCGCTTGTTCCTGTCTTTCGTGAGTGTCACCGTATGAGGTCCAGACTGACAGTAAAAGTAACCTGCCGAGCAAGATCCAAGCCCTGGTTACATGCAGGGCAGAATTGGTGCCGGATACGCTGGAAGAACTGGTCAGGTCAGGGTGATCGCCAGGAGGGAAAAACACCAGCACCGGACTTGATGTATGCGAGTCTTAAAAAAGACGGCCATCCCTGGCCATGAGTGACATCCCTGCCCGCAAGTACCACTTGGAGGAGGTCGCAGTGTGATGAACATCACAGTTCTGCACTTGCATTAAAGGCGCTATTTGCCGTGCTGTCAAATCCTAGCGTGTGGAGAATCCGTTGGATGCACGCAGATTCTGCTGATACCGGGCCGTCAATGCGACTGCAGTTCACGTAATCTATGCTGGCGCAGCAGGTAGATACCCAGCACTATGGACAGTGTCATCAACGCCATGCTGAGTATCAACTGCGTCTGCGAACCAACGCGAATTCCCGCACCCAAAAGGCTGAAAACACCCATTTGCGGCAGGTAGCCCAGCCCGGATGCGAACAGAAAGAGCCGGTGAGGGACGGCCGTGAAACCAATGCAGACATTGGTGATCAGGTTGGTGCCCAGCGGCTGAAACCTGAGAATCAGAATCTTCAGGAATACATCGTCACGCAGCAGCAGGTCAAGTTTCCTGATGAACGCCGGGAAACGGTGTTCCACCCACTGCGATAAAAGAGCCTGGGAGACCCGGACGGTCAGGTAGCAGCCACCTAATGCGGCCAGCAGGGACAGGAGTATGCCAGGCATGACACCGTACGCAAGCCCTGCCGTGAAGGCGACCAATTGCCGTGGCAACCCGACCGAGGTTGCCAGCGTCGCCAGCAGGAGAAACACCAGCAGCCCCCCTGCACCTGCAGATTCCAATGCCGCACCCCATCGCTGCAACGGCAACCAGCCCGATGGTGGAAACACCAGTGACAAGCCTATGATCAAGCCCAGCAGGAGCATTAGTGCGGCCGCCGTATACCGCTCGTATCGCCGGGAGGGGGAGTGCATGGCAGCGGAACTCAGGTGACGGCGCAGCGCAGGTCAGACGAATGCACTGCGTGCCCCACTGCTCTGCTGAATCCTGAAGATCGAAGAGCAGTCCGGTGCAGGTGGCAGCGGCATCAGCACGGGCACCTTCTCGAGCCTGGGACTCAGAGACTGCTCGCCACAGATCATCCGCTCCTGCAAAGCGTCCCAGAAGTCCTGCTGGTTCAGCCCGGTGTAGCTGCTGGCGTTGCCGTTGATGGGCCAGGCATCAGCTGCACCACACTCATAGAACAACAGCATGCGAGGCCGGTCAGACAGGTTGGGCGCCGAACCGTGAAGCGTGCGTACGTGATGAACGCTCATGCTGCCGGCTCTGCCAGTCAGGGCGACGGCACGATCCACATCGAATGCCGGATCGTGTGGATCGATGGCGCCGCTGAATACGCCATTGGCGGTATGCTGCAGTACCTCGCCACAATGGCTGCCGGGTATGACCATCAATGGTCCGTTGTCGAGGGTGACATCATCCAGCATGATGCCCACAGCCAGCAGGTCGTCATTGGTATGCGGGTAGAAGGCCCAGTCCTGATGCCATTCCACGGCGGCACCTCCACCGGGAGGTTTGGTATTCAACTTGCTGTTATGTAGTCTCACATCAGCTCCGAGCAGGCTCGTCAATACAGAACACACACGTTCACTGCGCACGATCTTCCAGAATGCCGGGTGCTGCTTGTGGGGCAACTTGATGCGAGACAGCCGTGGATTGCCGGCCGAGTGAGCAGGGTCCAGATCGAATACATCATCACTGTGCGTATGGAGACGGGAACGCTCGATGAACTCTTCAGTGATTGCCCGCAAGGTCGCCAGTTGTTCAGGCTCCAGCACATCTTCCAGTACCAGATAACCATCCTTCCTGTAGGACTCGATCTGCAGTGAATTCAACATGGGGAGTGACCCTCGCGGACAGGCAATGTGATTCATGCCGGTGCAACGAGTGTCGTCGCTCGCAAGAGTCAAGTCAATGTCCGGATCAGCCGTCCGCGCTTATGATCCTGAACGTCAGCCTGTTCACGTCAGTTGCTCTCCTGGCACCTCTGCCACCAGATTGCCGGAGAAGCAGCTCGCCAGGGCTTACGGCTCAGAACCCCACGGTAAATGCGACTGCCGTGCTGGAATCATCAACTGTGTCCAGTCCGTCGATGTCAATACGCCTGATCTGGTAACTCAGCTTGATCGCGCCCTGCGGTACACGCATCGATACACCGATTTCCAGCTGCGACTGCAGCAGACTGGTACTTGTGAAAAGATCGGCATCCAGTTCCAGTCTGAATGTCTCCGACAGAATCTGGCTGCCACCCGCACGCAGGATCCCGACTTCCTCATCCCTGTCCTCGAGTCCGGTATCGTCGGTAAAGCTTATCAGACGATAACCTGCGCCTGCTTCGAGCCAGGCCTGCTGCGTATCGCTTGCCACCAGCTGCAACCCAAGACCACCGAGTAACAGTGTCTCCCGTTCGATACCCGGCGACGTTTCAAAACGTACTCGCCCTTCGCCGAAAGTGTAGAGCTGGCTGGCGAACCAGTAGCGCGGCCTGTAACCCAGCTCGATACTGTTGGAGTCTGTTCGGTACCACTCGGCATACAGGTAATGACTCAGTGGCCGTTCATCCAGGCTTGCGCGAATGCGGATACGCGTTGCCGTCTCCCCGTCGCGAACCACTGAGCCGCCTTCCACTCCACCTGTCCAGGCGGCCGTGGCAGGTGGCATGAAAACGAGTACTGTGAATACAAATACGAGGTAGCGGACGACACTGAATAAGACTGCTACTGCTCTGACTGCTACTGCTTCAGGCATCTCGTGGGCACGACTCCATCGGAGCAATGAATATTTCGCAGCCACTGCAGCAAACCAGAACTCTCCGGCGCCAACCATCACGCCACGAGCACGGTTGCAGGTCATCGAATGAACTGATTCACGTAATCCTCACCAAGCCCCACCGAGGCATAGTGTTTCCGGCAGAGATCAATCTTGCTGAAGACATCCTCATACCCGAGTACCTTGCCCCAGGGGTCGACGTAGCACATCACCCCATTGACCTGAAAGAAAGTGATCATTTCATCCACCCCCTCGGGCACCACCAGCGTATGGGTTTCCCCTGGGGGCTCGAACACATACGAGCCCTCCTCGGCCATCCAGTCATGTTCCAGGTAATGCCAGCGGCCTTTCAACACCAGTCCGTGTACCGGCTGTGGATGTCGATGCCGCGACAGTACACCCGACTGCGTTACCTTCAGAAGGTTGACCCAGTATCCCTGTGAGCGATTCAGGCACAACGGCCTGAACCAGACATTCGCAGACTGCGGTACCCATAATCGATCATCTTCCGGGTTTGCATCGGCGACGACGATCTCGTCCAGCGCATCCTGCGGAAATGGCAACTGGTAGGGCGTACGCTCGTCATACTCTGTTTCTTTGTTGATGACTTCGCTCCTCTATACTGCCTTGTAGCCGCCGTCCACCGGATAGATGGACCCGGTTACGAAACTGGCCTCATCGGACATCAGCCACTTTATCAGGTTCGCCACCTCCTCCGCCCTGCCCCAGCGCTTCATGGGTGTACGACCCAGGATGGTCTCGTTGCGTTGCGATACATCTCTCAAGCCCTGCGTCATCTCGGTCTCGATCCAGCCGGGCGCTACTGCATTGACGCGGATACCCTCATCCGCCCATCTGGCCGCAAGCGACTTTGTCAACTGGGCAACACCCCCCTTCGACGCCGAGTAGGCAGGTACCTGAGGACCACCGAAGGTACTGAGCATGGAGGCCAGGTTGACAATCGAGCCGTCGTGTCGTGCCAGTAATGGCTGAGCGGCCAGGCAGCAGCGCATCGTGCCAACGAGATTGACCTCGATGACCCGCTTGAATACCGAAAGATCGTACTCTGCTCCACGTTGCAGGATACCGGCACAATTCACCAGGCCGTGAAGCTCGTCCAGGCCGGTAAACAGCGAATCGACCGACGCATCATCAGTGACATCGAGCAATCTCCATTCGATGCCATCCACGTCATCCAGGGCATCGATCTCCGGGGAGGAGACCCCGGTCGCCGTAACCCGCCATCCCCCCGCCCGGAGAACTCTCGACACCGCCACCCCGATCCCACCGGTGCCACCTGTCACGACCGCCATTTTGCTCATCGCTGGAATGTCTCCGGATGATGTTCGCCACACAGAGAATCCAGAATACCCGAATGTATCGACACCGAACGATCAATCAGCAGACAGCCATCAAAGTGTGCTAGTTTTTTCCAGTGCACCAGAGGTATTCGGCATGGAAATCAACGCAGACTTTTCCCGGAGATCACTTCTGCATACCCCGGATATCCAGTGGCAGGATTCACCCATGCAAGGTGTCCGCAGACGGATTCTTGACAGAGTCGGCAACGAGCTGGCCCGTGCCACCTCCATTGTCAGTTATGCGCCCGCCAGCCACTTTCCAGCACATGCGCACCCTGGGGGCGAGGAGTTCATCGTACTCGAGGGTGTGTTCCAGGATGAACACGGTGACTACCCGGCTGGCACCTATGTCCGTAATCCTCCGGAGTCGAGTCATACTCCGCGCTCCGATGAAGGTTGCCTGATCTTCGTCAAACTCTGGCAGTTCGACAAGGATGACCGGCATCATGTCGTGTCCGATATGAACAAGGTGCTGCTGCAGATAGATGCATCCCGCCCCGGCACCCGGATGCACACTTTATTCGAGAACAGCCGGGAAAGCGTGAGACTGGAAAGTTGGGAGCCAGGTGCAGACGTGGTCCTGGATACCTCCGGTGGTGCGGAGCTACTGATACTCGATGGTGCATTTACCGACGCTGGAGAAAAGCTGGAGAAGCTATCATGGTTGCGCATTCCGATAAACGGTACATTCAGTGCGACACCCGGGCCGCAGGGTGCACGGGTCTGGGTGAAAACCGGTCACCTGCGCTTTGCCGAGGAAGAAAAACGACAAATGTCCCGATGAGGCATGCAGTGTTCACTCCCACCAGGGCACTCAGCATTTACCCGGCAACCTGGTTCGGGTTCTATCCGGAACGGGTAAGAAACCGGCAGGCAATGCTGGTATTCTTTACCTGCAGCCAGCAGGTTCACCGCCTTGCAGCCGGGTAGCATGTTTATTGCCAGGCAGCCTTGTTCCGGGACGATCACCGACTGAAGCACAATTATGCCTATAGCGTATGTCAAAACCGACAGCCTGATACCAACGCTTGCGCATCGCGCACTGCTGACAGGTACGTTGCTGGTACTGGTATCGTGTTCGGCTGTGTATCGAAAAGAAGCCCCGACCCTGTCTCATGTGCACATTGGTCATGCAATCACCGGTTGGGAACAGGCGCCCAGAAAACAGGGCCTGTTGACGGCGGCTGAACTGTATGGCATCCAGGCGTATGCCAATGGTGAATTGCTGCTGGATGCAGCGAACAAAGGCGATATCGAGAGCATCACCGTTTACTTGTCGAGCATCGCGGAGATAGTTGATCCACAGCTGGTAGATCCGGATGCCGAAGAGGAATTTGGATTGCGACGCTTGCTTGCCGAAGCCATGGTTCACCTGAAAATTGCTTCTGAAATCTACGATGCGTCACCCAATGTTCAACGCACGATGGCCAATCTGAATGTCAAGGGCGAGAAAATCGTCAACAACGTCGACGAACTCGGTGTTTTCATTGAATCTGCCCTGGCGTCGGACGATAGCAATGAATTGAAAATATACGCAGAGGAAATAGCCAGGATGACGGGCTCGATCAGCGGCCAGTCCAAGGATACCGCGAGCTATGGAATACACCAGTTCAGGCAGGACATCGATGCCATGATCGCCCGGGAAGATCCACCCTATGAGACGATCGACAAGATTTACCTTTTCAGTATCGGCATCTGAGCAGGGCGTACTTCTCTGATTTGATCACTTGTCGCCGTTGGTGGCTACTGTACTGAAAGAAATCGTTCAGTGGTGAAGACGAAATCATCTGCGTAGGCATGTGAATGGCAACCCAGGCAGAACACGCTCTCCTTGGCCACACTGGTATAGCTATCTGCCCATTTCCAGTTTGATCGACCTTCTACATCACTGACTTTCACGCTGACGGTGATAACCGGGTCATTCTGCTCAAGCCAGGCATTTTTGTCCACGAACTGCTCCTTGACCAGTACCGTGCCAATCGGAAAACGATAGGGACCATCGCTGGTCAGCACCTCTTCTCCAATATCATTGACGTAGACTTCCTTGTATCCGTCGCTTCCAAAATGCCGTTCACCGATGTATCCGGTCGGGTCTCCGATGGTCGGCCGTCCCTCCGTTATCCTGGTCCAGCTCCTGTAATCCGCCCATCGGGTGTCCGGATTGCGAAATCCGAATGTCGAGCAGGCCGTGACTGACAATGCAAATAGAACAGCTGTCACTGATACAGTGTTATCGCGCACAGGGATTCCCGATGATGGATGTGGTGTCTACACAGGCAATACACGACAGATAGTTGAATAAACGACCGGACTTGTCAAATGTTCCAGGCGTTCAGCACACGCCGAGTCACCGGGAAACATGACTTATGAACATGTGCACGGGTGCAATACCCGGCGTGACGCTTCTCTGCAAACCTGAAGGAGGTCAGCCCGGAGAAACGAGCACGGCGCATCGCCTCCTCAAACCGGAGCAGCAAGACCTCAACCCGTTCTGTACCGGCGAATTCATACTGGTCACTGCGTGCGCGAAAATGGACTTTCGCGCACAGTATTCAATCTCCATGAGCAAGCTGGCTGCTCCTGCTTTTCTCCAATGGCAATTCGTTGACCCAGATCAACAACCCTGGAACCCTGAATGATTAACCTCAATAAGACGACAAGAAGTGATTTCCAGACGCCTTTTTTGTCTTTCTCGAGGTCAATTACATGTTGGCATGATACGCCAGCGCACAAAACAGCAACCAGCGGAAACGGAATGACAAGCAAGCTGCCCAATGAATCTCACGACGAACACAACAAGCAGACAGGCAATGCCAGCGCCGATGTGGTAAGCCTGAGCGAACAGGACTCTTCACAGCCTGACGGAGCCGTGGAGAATATGACCGAGCCCGGGTCCATTGCGCAAACCTCCCACGATTCCCGATCTGCAAAGATTGTGGACACGGATCAAGCTGATGATGAATCCCGGCACACGGCGGCAGATGCAAATCACGAACTGGCAGTGAAAAGACACGATCCGGAGTACATTCGAAACGCATTCGAAACTGGTGAATATCCGTATCGCAGCAAAATGCGCACCGCTGACTATGAGAAGCGCAAGGCTGAATTGCAGGTCGAATTGCTCAAGGTGCAGAAGTGGGTTAGAGAGTCGAATCAGAAGGTCGTCATACTGTTCGAAGGGCGGGACGCTGCGGGTAAGGGAGGTACTATCAAGCGCTTCACCGAGCATCTCAATCCGCGAAGTGCTCGCGTGGTGGCTTTGGAAAAACCCACGGATGCAGAGAGCACGCAATGGTATTTCCAACGCTATGTGAACCATTTACCGTCAGCCGGCGAAATGGTCTTTTTCGATTGGTCCTGGTACAACAGAGCGGGCGTTGAACGAGTCATGGGCTTCTGTGAACCCAGTGACTACCTGGAATTCATGCGCCAGTGCCCCGAATTCGAACGCATGCTGGTTCGCTCTGGAATTCACCTGTTCAAATACTGGTTTTCAGTCACGCGGGAAGAACAAAGCAGGCGTTTCGCCTCGAGACGAAAAGACCCACTGAAACAATGGAAGCTTTCGCCAATCGACGTGGCGTCACTGGAACGCTGGGATGACTATACCGAAGCCAAGGAAGCCATGTTCTTCTACACAGACACAGCAGACTCGCCCTGGACAGTCATCAAGTCGAATGACAAGAAAAGGGCGCGACTGAATACCATGCAGCATTTCCTGTCTCGCCTTGAATACCCGCAGAAGTCGCCTTCAGTGATCAAGGGCCCGGACCCTCTGATCGTCGGTTCCAGCGCACACGTACTGGGCAAGAGTGAGCACATATTTGGAAAAAGCCTCCACCCGGATCAGCGACATTCCAGAAAATAGTCTGGCAGTCACGATTACCATTCATCGCGGATGCATCCATCCCGGCCGATGCCAGTGTGGGCATCCGGCGGTGATTACCCCGGTGCATTTCCATGAGCGCCGATGCAGGATCGACCAACTGACCGGGTCGGTCTTTATCGACCGACGTAGTGCCTGACGAATCGTATCCGAGAAAGCGCTCGACGTTGCAGCCGTGTAATGTGCCGCCTGAAATCTCGGCAGGTCACGCGTCCATGCACAGCACTATCGGCTCATGGTCCGACCATACCTGTGCATGGCCTGACCACACCTGTGCCGAATCAGATACGGGTTGCTACCGCTATCGGTGAACTCTCTGCGAGCACTCGTCGGTCCATCTGTCGGGTGAGCCAGGATCCACACGACACTTTTTACACTCGAAACGCTTGTCATTCCAGGCGCTATTGGCACATGATATCTACCAACGACGCTGAGGGAGGTGAAAGATGACTGAACAGTCAATCGGTGATTACCTGTCGAATCATGAGTTCTTTGCCGGTCTGAACGCCGATTTCATGGCGTTTCTAACCAGTACCGCTTCTGAGATACAGGCCGAACAGGGTGATGTCCTGTTTCAGCAGGGAACAAATGCGCAGCAATTCTATGTCTTACGTCACGGTGAGATCGCTGTGCAGGTGCCGGCGATGTTGGGACCCGCACTCAGAATCCAGACACTGAGAGAGAATCAGTTACTCGGCTGGTCCTGGCTGATACCGCCCTATCGATGGAATTTTCAGGCACTGGCACTGGAAGACTCCGTCCTGCTGAAATTTGACGGCAGCCTGATACTGGCCCATTGCGAAGAGGATCCAAAATTCGGTTATGAACTGATCAAGCGATTCGCTGGATTGATGTCAGAGCGACTGGATGCCGCCCGTCAAAAGATGATGGATCAGTGGGATCCCCCGGGGTTTGCCTGACTGGCTTCACGGCCGGTTTTTCCAGTTTGAACACACGAGGTGTGTCATGAGCAACGATATTCACCATCAGGCTATCCTGACCAGCCTTATCCCCATGTTCAAGAAAGCAGAGGAGGAGAAACTCTGGTTCTTTCATCATTCCAGCACGGGCGAGGAAATCTGGTGCTCCCCGGAATACCTCAAACGCGAGCAAGCCAACGGAAAGCTGATCCTGGCTCCCGAACACTGGCAATTGCGTAATCCGGTTGGTTACCTGACACATATCATCTCCGAGGTAACGGCCAGGATCGACGAGTACAATACGCTGGCGAAACGCTTGGGCTATACCGAGACCATTGCACTCGTATCACATTCGACGCACCCTGCCGATCAACATTGACCATGCAGGTGGCGGTCGGCGAAACGATACGCCATGAGGTTGAACGGAGTGTTCCGGCGTGCCGGGCCTGCGCGATCAGAGCGGTGGTGCACGCTGCAATCAGCCCGAGGGCTGCGCAGCTGATGCAAGTCCAGGATAGTCCGGTGCGAAAGACCGGATCGCTCGTTCAGGGCCTTCTCACTACTGAATTCCATTGACAGTACAAAACGCGGGATATATCACGAAAAATATCCGACACCTGTCCGGTGCGCCAGCCTCACACCCGCTTTGAGTGAACAATTGGGCACATTATGAGAGCCAGTGCGCACAAATAAATTGAAGTCTGGTTGATCATCAGCTACCGGAAAATCCATCCACAATGCTGCCCGTTTTTCTTCGGTACAGATGCCGGAGAAACGGCGGAGTGTGCAGCTTCAAGTCAGGTCAGCTCGTGGCCACGATGCCCTGGTCACCAATCAACCGAACCATTTCAACGATCACATGTCCGTACAATCTGGAAAATACACCGTAGCCGTCGCACTTCCCCTATTGCTTGCCAGTATGGCGGGATGCTCAGACTCCTCGTCCGGCAAATCAACCATGGTGCGATCTGACAACTCCGTTGAGTTGGCAATAATCGGTGATGTTCCCTATCAGGGCGAGGATTTCCCGTCACTGATCTCTTCCATCAATGCTGACCCTTTCGTGAAAACCGTGGTACATGTCGGTGACATCAAATCTGGAGAATCCGAGTGCCTGGATCAGCATTACTGGGATATTCGCTGGTCTTTCCTGACGTTTGAGGAACCACTCGTCTATACATTCGGCGACAATGAATGGGCGGATTGTGACCGTGACAGCGCGGGTGCCTACGATCCACAAGAGCGTCTGGCCAAACTACGCGACATATTCTTTGACGTTCCCGGTAGTACATTGGGAGGTCGTGACATGCAGGTCGAGTCGCAGCCCGGGTATCCGGAAAACCAGTTGTGGCAGGACAAGGATATCCTGTTCGCCACTGTGCATATCGTTGGATCAAACAATAACCTGAAGAATCAGGATGTCTCGCCGCCCTCCGAACAGACCGCTACGCTGTCATCGGAGTACGGGAAGCGAACCGCTGCAAACATCGCCTGGCTACGCGGTATTTTCAGTCGCGCCTTCGACAGTGACTCTGCCGGGGTTGCCCTCTTCTTTCATGCGGACATGTGGAAGTTGAAAGATCATTTTGATCGGGAAAATTTCAGTGGCTACACCGAGATCGTGCAGGAGTTGTCGCGTTTGACTGAGGCCTATGCCCGGCCTGTCGTGTTCGTCAGTGGCGAGAACCACCATTTCCGCATGGACCCAGGTGTGCCCTGGTTCGCTCACTATGGGGCGAATCCTGCAAATAACGTCACCCAGCTCATTGTGGAACAGGGCGTCAGCCTCATTGCCGATGGTGCGGACCAGCGCAATACCTGGCTGCGCTTAATTGCGGATGCCACTACCGAGAATGTGTTCTCCTGGGAGCAGGTGGTGGGCAGGTAAACGCGTAGTCCGGATTCCACTTCGCGCTACGCGCGCATAAAGCAACAGGTTTCAGAACGAGAAAAACCCCGCAGGGTCATGCCGCTTTGCTTGCCACCTTGCGTGCCGCCTTGCGTGCCTTTTTCTTCTTTCCTTTCTTCAGCAGATCGAGGGCAGCCTTCATCGCGCGTTTGAGGACATTCTTCTTCCTGGACTTTACACCGGCGCGCTTGACCTCCT
The DNA here is from genome assembly GCA_013002205.1 of Granulosicoccus sp. Lineage (GTDB taxonomy): Bacteria > Pseudomonadota > Gammaproteobacteria > Granulosicoccales > Granulosicoccaceae > Granulosicoccus. The sequence continues at coordinate 34,497 of JABDKN010000061.1, read as the reverse complement.
TGCGGGCCAGCTTTTTCGCAGCTTTCCTGTTTTTCTTCCTGGACAGTTTTGACATTTCCCTGTTACTCCTGTTTTGCAAGCGATACACGTCTTGTATGACTTCATTGTATACAAGTCATACGTCACGGTGACTGTTACCGAAAGTTGAATGCTCATCTCCCGTTAAGTGGGTAGAGCCTCGGTGTGCCGATCGCCAGGACCTGCATCACATGCCGCGAGGTATCAGTTATTGGTGGGGCGTGTAGGATTCGAACCTACGACCACCTGATTAAAAGTCAGATGCTCTACCAACTGAGCTAACGCCCCCGAAAACCTCCGACGGCCGGACGGCCGGTTCGGCCAGTGGATGATGCCACGCAAGCCGAGCGCGAATGATAACGTATTACCATTGTTTAGGGGGAGCTTAGGAAACAGGGCAGTAGAATTTCCGCTCACGCATTGGAATACCTCTCGCGACCGGGTTTGCCATCTCTCGGGCTCCTGGCATCAACTGTTCAGGAAATCTCCAGGCTACAGAACCGCTCTAAAGTCCCTCTCTGTCCATTTTCTGCAGGCGTTTTCGCGCCAGTACAGCGGCAGAGCGGCCCGGATAATCATCCTGTACACCGGTGAGAATAGCTCTTGCCTGGGCGAAGTCTTTCTGCTCGTACAGGGCGAAGCCGATTTTCAGGCGAGCATCGGGTACCTTGGTGCTGTCGGGAAAGGAATTGACGACCACACCGAAATTTCTCAGTGCGGAACTGAATTCACGTTGGGCATACATGGCCTCACCCTGCCAGTACCACGCGTTGTCTGAATACGGACCATCAGGAAACTTCTTCAGGAAATCGTCAAAGGCCGCCACCGCACTGTCGTTCTGGCCACGCGCAAGCAGATCATAGGCGCGGGTATAACCCGCCTTCTCGGCCTGGGTTGCCGTATCTCTCAACGGCCCTGCCGGTGGCCGCGGGCCATCGCCAAAATCGACATCATTCGATTGCGGTATCCGCGTGCTGCGCTCCGGCACAAATACCGCTGCAGGCTCGCTGACAGGTGCCGGGCCACTGGTCTCATCCAGGCCACCGGCTGTCTCGTCCAGCAATCCACTGCCACCCAGGCTGTCTTCGCCGCCGAGAAAATCCAGTGAATCCCGCGCCTCTTCGAGATCAGTGACCCGCCGGTCGGTGTCAGCATAGAGGTCGGAATTCCGCTTGGTCAGCGTCTCGATTTCGTAATTGAGACTTTCGATCTCGCCACGCAATCCCCGAATTTCCCGTTGCAGACTGTCAACACGCTGCAGTTGTTCCAGTAGCGACTGATCCAGCACGCGTTCGATGCGATCCAGCCGGCTGTCCAGGTTGTTCAGTGTGGGTCTCTCCTGCGCCAGCGCGGACGTCGTCGCCAACAGTACAAGTGCTGTGGCTGGCAGAACAGGCTTCATGCGACGCACGACGGATGCGCTGCAGCCCGCAAAACGACCGGGTGGCAACACGGAGCGAATGAACACACTATCCCTTACATGATTCATCAGCGCCTCTAGTTCTGGGTTGCCATTTCGTAGATGATGTTGACCCGACGATTCTTGGCCCAGGCATCACTGTTGTGCGCATCGTCAACTGGCAGTTCTTCTCCATAGGACACCAGTCGGGTCTGTGCGGAACTTACGCCCTGCAGTTGCAGCATCCGAGCGATGGTCCTGGCACGTGCCTCACCCAGGGCAATATTGTATTCACGCGTACCCCGCTCATCAGTATGCCCTTCCAGTCGCACCCGGCCATCCGGATTCTGCGCCAGGTAGCGGCCATGTTGCGCCACGATATCCAGGAATTCAGGCCGTAGTTCTGCCTGGTCATAGTCGAAATAGATGACACGCTCCACAGGTGCCTTGCCGGCAATGGAATTCGGGTCTATGTCCTGGCCGTCCTGCAGGCCATCGATAGTGACCGGCTGCACGATGACACTGCCGCTGTCGCCAGCCTGGTCCCCCGCACTTGTATCGCGAGGCGGGTTGGAGCCGCAGGCACTGAGCATCAGACCGGCCAGCACCGCGACGGGGAGTTGAATTCTGGACATTGATATTGCCTCTGTTGAGTCTGACTACTTGGAATACGGCGACCAGGCCGGTTCCCGCACGGAACCGCCATCATTCAGCGACAGGCTCTGCACCACGCTGCCATCGAGGGACACTGCACCCAACGTACCTCTGCCATCCTTCTCGGTGGCATAGATGATCATCTGCCCGTTGGGCGAAAAACTGGGCGACTCATCCAGCGTACCTTGCGTCAGTGTCTGAAACAGACCGGAGGCGCGATCGATCAAGCCTATCTGGAAACCGGGACCGGCACCGTGAACGAAGGCCACGGTCGAGCCGTCAGGGGATACCGTGGCACTGGCGTTGTATTTGCCTTCGAAGGTTATCCGACTGGCGCGTCCACCACGTGCAGACACCTCGTAGAGCTGCGGGGCGCCGCTGCGGTCAGAGGTGAAGATCAGCGTGTCATTGTCCAGCCAGACCGCTTCGGTATCGATAGCGTCACTGTCAGAGATACGGCGTAACTGGCCGGTGTCAATCTGCAGTACATAGATATCCGCATTGCCCTCGTACGAGAGCGTCAGCGCCAGTTGAGTGCCATCAGGCGACCAGCTCGGTGCTCCATTGATTCCCTGCCTGGAGATGACCTTGACACGACTGCCCTGCTGGCGATCCTGAATATAGATGGCGGATTGCGTACGGTTCTCGAAAGAGACGTAGGCGATTCGAATACCGTCCGGCGCCCAGGCCGGCGACAGGATCGGCCGTGGTGAAGTCAACATTGCCTGAGGATTCTCGCCGTCAGCATCGGCAAGCTGCAATTGATAGGTCCTGTTTCCCGTCTGGCCCGCCACCGAGACGAACGCGATCTGGGTATTGAACGCACCGGGTATGCCCAGAATTTCCTCATAGACCTCGTCGGAGATCTGGTGAGCAGCACTTCTCAGCGTCTGGTCAGTGACCTGGAAACTGAAACCCGTCAGCAATGCCTGCTGCAGCACATCGTAGAGCTGGAATTCAACCACATACCCGGCACCTGCAACGCGCATACCGCCGATGAGCAGGAAATCCGCCCCGGACAGGCGCCAGTTTGCATAGCGCGGTACGTCACCACTGACCGGTCTGGCCACCAGATCCTGGCGGTTCAGCGGCGCGAAATTACCACTGCGCTGCAGGTCGGCATCCACGATGGCGGCAATGTCCTCGGGAGCCTCACCACTACCGCTCCAGCCAAACGGCACGATGGCAATGGGAATGGCATTGTCCCCGCCCTGGGTGATTTCAATTTCGATGACGGCATGAGCCGGTACCGCAAGCAACGCCAATAGCAACGCAACTGCCAGTGCTCCCAGCAGGACAGCTCTCACGTGGCTTGCGACGCCAGCCGACAGGGCGCTGCGAATTATGCCCGGGAATTCAGCGGCACAAGGTGCGAGGCAACGGGCGGGATCGCGTGACGTTGACAGGTAATCACTCATTCGTACTTTGACAGACAAATTCTCGGTGTCCAACGTTGGCCATGACTGTGGAATCCTAAACCATCCGCTCGCGAAACGGAGAATCGGCTCGGACCTATCGGAAATCAAACCACCAGATTGCCGCACGTATCCGGCTCTGGTGCAATAAAACCGTTACCGGGTCTTCAACTGGGTCGAAAGTAAAACTTCACGCGCCTGTCGAACAATTTCGGGTCAGGTGCTGCCGGCAATGGCGACGCAGCACGCACTGCGTTCTCCACTGACTTGCGCAAGGCTGCATTGCCACCTTCACACTCTTCCACTTCCACCTTCAACACTTCACCGCCGACAGATTGCAGGACGCTCACGGTGCAGTTGACCTTGCCGGTCAAACCCGGTGGTTTGCGCCAACTGCGCTCGACGCGCTGCCTGATCGAATTGAAATAGAGACCGCGCAGGCGTAAAAGTTCGCGCTGCTGCTGGCGTAACAGTTGTGCATTCTCTTCAGTGGCCAGGGCGGCCAGTCGCGCAGCCTCTTCTGCCAGTCGGGTTTGCTCGGCAGCCGCGGCTGCCGCCAGCCGCTCGGCCTCAGCGCGACGTTCCTCTTCCGCCTTTTTCTCCTCGGCGAGTCGCGCCTCTTCAGCCGCTCTGGCCTCGGCGACTTTGCGCGCCTCTTCGGCGACTCTTGCCTCCTCTGCGGCTTTCGCCTCTTCGGCCTCGCGAGCCTCCTCTGCGGCTTTCTCTTCGTCGGCTTTCCGGCGCGCCTCTTCCGCCGCTCTCGCCTCCTCGGCCACCCTGGCCTCTTCCGCTTGGCGGGCCTCTTCCGCCGCTCTCGCCTCTTCGGCCACCCTGGCCTCTTCCACCTGGCGCGCCTCTTCCGCCGCTCTCGCCTCCTCAGCCACCCTGGCCTCTTCCGCCTGGCGCGCCTCTTCCGCGACTCTCGCCTCCTCGGCCACCCTCGCCTCTTCCGCCTGGCGCGCCTCCTCAGCCACCCTGGCCTCTTCCACCTGCCGGGCCTCTTCCGCGACTCTCGCCTCTTCGGCCAACCTCGCCTCTTCCGCCTGGCGCGCCTCCTCAGCTACCCGAGCCGCCTCAGCCGCTTCCGCCTCCGCCGCCGCAAGCGCCTCCAGTGCCGCCAGCCGCTCTCGTTCCAGTCGCTCAGCTTCTTCGACTTTCAGCTGCTCTGCCAGTCGGGCGGCTTCAGCCTCGGCGGCCAGGCGTTCACGCTCCGCTCTCTCGGCAGCCAGTTCTTCTTCCAGACGCTGTTTCTCAGCCGCGGCCTCAACCCGCTCACGTTCGGCAGCGGCCCGCTCCTCGGCTTCCCGTGCCTCGATTCGCTCGCGTTCGATGCGTTCGCGTTCCGCTTCCGCTTCACGAGTTGCACGCAACGCTTCCTGTCGTTCCTGTTCAGCCAGCCTGGCCTCTTCCTGCAACCGGCGCTTCTCCAGCTCGGCGAGCCTTGCCTGTTCTTCCAATCGTGCCTTCTCCTCGGCAGCCCTGGCTTTTTCCTCGGCGGCTATGCGAGCCTCTTCCTGCAACTGGCGGGTCCGTTCCTCGGCCTCACGCTGCACTTCGGACAGACGTTCACGCTCTTCATCAGCCTGTCTGCGTGCCTCGTCTATACGCTGGGTTTCCTGCTCCAGACGTTGCTGAGCCGCACTGATACGTTCTTCTTCGCGCAGGCGTTCCTGACGCAGTCGCTCCAGTGTCGCTTCCCGTTCCAGCACTTGTCGCTCAGTGAGACTGGCTTCCTGCTGACGCAGTGCTTCAAGCTCTGCCTGCTCCCTGGCAGCGCGTTCCCGCTGCAATTCGCGTTGCTGCTCCAGCTCAGTGGCCTGCTGCTGTAATTCGACGATCCGTTGCTTTTCCTGCTCGGATGCCGTGCGCTGCTGTTCGGTCAACTCCTCGGCCTCCCGGAGTCGAGACTCGGCCGCTTCCCTGGCTGCCTCCAGTGCTGCCACGGTGGATTCGAGCGCCTGCTGCTGCTCCAGGGCTTCCTGTGCCTGGCGTTCCTCGCGTTGCTTCAGTCGTTCCACCTCGGCCTGGATATCTGCCTCGCTGACCGCCACCGCCTGGATGGGCGCCTCACCGGTCAGATCCAGTCCTGCAGAAGACGGCTCTCTATTCAGCTTTAATACCAGCAAGGCCACGATACCCACGTGCAACAGCACGGAGAACAGGATGGCGAACGGGTATTTGCGAATGAGGGCAAACACGGTGACTAGCGCTCGGGTTCTGACATCAGGCCAATCTCCGGCGCACCGGACAACTGAAGCGTCACCATCGCCTGCATGATCTGGCCGTAATCGATGCTGGCATCACCTGCTACCAGCACACGCCGTTGGGGATTGAGTCGCAGCACCGCACTGGCCAGACGCTGCACTTCTTCGCGCGCCAGCGGCTCATCTGGCGTCTCACCGACATTCAGGTACCAGTCGCCACGACTGTTTACCGACAGAATCAGTGGCTCCTGTGCCTCACCAGCATCGGCAATCGGCGTCGCTGCTGCATCCGGCAGGTCGATTTCCACACCTGTCTGCAACAGCGGCGCAGTGATCATGAAAATAACCAGCAGCACCAGCATGACATCGATATACGGCACCACGTTGATCTCGGCCATCTGGCGTCTCTTGCGCCGGGTGCCTCGAATGGGGCGAACCGCACGCACTATGCCAGTTCCGTGTCAGTGCCAACCCGCCGAATGGCCTGTCGTTGCAGCACCGTGGAAAATTCCTCGGCAAAATTCTCGTAGCGATTGAGCAGGCGATCCACATCGGTGGCAAAGCGGTTGTAGAACACCACGGCAGGAATGGCAGCAAACAGACCGATGGCCGTGGCGATCAACGCCTCGGCTATTCCCGGTGCAACCATCGCCAGCGTGGCCTGCTGTACATTGCCGAGGGCGGTGAACGAGTTCATGATGCCCCAGACCGTGCCGAACAGACCCACATAGGGGCTTATTGAACCGACGGTTGCCAGAAACGGCAGATGATGCTCCATGACATCGGCCTCGCGTGACAGTGCGATACGCATGGCGCGACCAGAGCCATCCATGATGATCTCATCATTACTGGTCTTGCGCCGGAGCCGACCGAATTCCGAAAAACCGGCCTCGAAGATTCGCTCCAGTCCGTCCAGCGTCCCGCGGCGCATGGTCAGCTTGGAATAGGTACCGGAGATGTCTGATGATCCCCAGAAGTCCTGTTCAAAATCTTCAGCCTCGCGCCTGGCGCGTCTCAGCTGCCTCGACTTGCCCAGAATCAACGCCCAGGAGAGCACTGATGCAAACACCAGAATGACCATCACGCCCTGCACGACCGGACTGGCGCCCAGCACCAGGTGGACGATAGACATATCAGAATTCACGGGTGATGGCCTCTCGAATCTCGGTTGGAATGGCGCACGGAGCCAGGGTATCGGCATCCACACAGACCAGTTTCACGACGGCTGTCGTCAACTCCATGTCGCCGCGCATGACGGGTTGCTCACACACCAGACTGGCGGACTTCAACGTCACGAGTCTGGTACCTGCAGTCAATTGATCGTTGAAACGCGCAGGCGACCGGTAGTCGATACTGACGGATCGTACGACGAACTGCCTGCGTCGCACGTTCTGCCAGTGATCCAGCTCTATTCCGCATGCTCTCAACCACTCGGTGCGCGCGCGTTCCATGTACCGAAGATAGCTGGCATAGAACACGATGCCACCGGCATCGGTGTCTTCTAGGTAAACCCGAATCGGTAACGAAAATTGCGACATGCGGAAGTATTACAGACAAATTCTCGAAAATACAGATACTAAGCGGTATACAGCAATGAATTAACGGCAAATTTACATAAGGGGCCGTCAAGCAGGCGCTTGCGGCGGGCACTATACCCGAACCACACTTTCCTGACAGAATCCCCCATTGCCTCGCGCAGCACTGTAAAAGAGTGGATGGCCGGCAAACGACATCGACCCTCGCTCAGTGATCTCCGGTTGAAGGTACCGCCAGGTTGAAATGCTGGTAGGTGTGTGGCGTCACCACCCGACCGCGGGGCGTCCGCATCAGCAGGCCCTGCTGGATCAGATAGGGCTCGATCACTTCCTCCAGCGTCCCGGTTTCTTCGGACAAGGCTGCGCCCAGATTGTCTATGCCCACCGGGCCGCCAGCGAATTTGTGGATGATGGCATTCAACAGGCGCCTGTCCATATGATCCAGGCCCAGGCGGTCCACGTTCAACAGATTGAGCGCCAGGTCGGCAGTGGCAGCATCGATTCGGCCATCGGCCCGGATATCGGCATAGTCGCGAACACGCCGCAGCAGACGGTTGGCGATACGCGGTGTGCCGCGCGCGCGACGGGCGATCTCGACACAGCCCGCTTCATCGACTGGCACGGCGAGCAGCCGTGCGGAGCGGGCCACGATGCCAGCCAGATCGGCGACTTCATAAAATTCGAGCCGTTGCACGATACCGAAACGATCGCGTAGCGGGGACGTCAGCAGGCCGGCGCGGGTGGTTGCGCCGACCAGGGTGAACGGCGGCAGGTCAATCTTGAACGAACGAGCACTGACGCCTTCGCCGGTCATGATGTCGATCTGGTAGTCCTCCATGGCCGGGTACAGCACTTCCTCGACCAGGGCACTCATGCGATGGATCTCATCGATGAACAGCACATCGTTGGCCTCCAGATTGGTCAGGATGGCAGCAAGATCCCCCGGACGTTCCAGTACAGGCCCGGACGTATGCAGTATCCGCACATCCAGCTCATTGGCGATGATATTGGCCAGGGTGGTCTTGCCAAGACCCGGTGGACCGAACAACAGCACATGATCCAGCGCCTCGGCACGCAGCCTGGCAGCCGATATGAACAGGTCCATCTGTTCGGTGACGGCAGGCTGACCGTGATAGTCGGCCAGCAGCTTCGGGCGCATGGCCCGCTCCTGAGCATCCTCGCGGTGCGCATCGGCGGCTATCAGTCGATCAGGATCGGACATGATCTTGCAGATTCCGGATGTGGTGTATGAGAGGGCGGTACCAGCACTGCCAGTCTAGTCTACAGAATCATAGGATGCGCTCATTCAGCGCATTGCATGATCCACCAGGCTACCGGGCTGCGCCCCTGAGTGCAGCACGGATCATCTGTTCCACGCTCTGGCCGTCTTCACTGCACCTGTCGAGCAGGCGGACTGCTTCGGCTGGCTTGTAACCCAGTGCGATCAATGCCTCCTCAGCCTGTTCGCGGGCGGAGGGATCATCGGCCACCGGCTGACTCGCTCCTGGTGGCAGCGGGACGATTCCCAGGGATTCCACCTTGTCCTGCAATTCGACGAGCAGGCGTTCGGCGGTCTTCTTGCCGATACCGGGTACCCGCACCAGCGCGGCGACGTCCTTGGTGGCGACACAGGACAGGAACTCATCGGTACTGAGTCCCGAGAGAATGGCCAGTGCAACCTTGGCACCCACGCCATTGACCTTCAACAGAGCTCGAAACAACAAGCGTTCGGTGCGCGTCATGAATCCATACAGAAGCTGGGCGTCCTCACGAACCACCAGGTGCGTGTACAGTGAGACAGTCTCTCCCAGCGCTGGCAAGGCATAGAAGGTGGACATGGGAGAATCCACCTCGTAGCCCAGGCCCTGCACGTCGATCAGCAGGCCCGGCGGGTTCTTCTCCAGCAACACCCCCGTCAATCGACCAATCATCGCCTGAGTCCCCGGCCGCGCGAGCGCCTTCTACGGGCCAGACTCTCGACACCCGGTGCCCGGCGTGAATGGGCATGGCAAATGGCAATCGCCAGGCCATCCGCTGCGTCCACTTGCACGGCAGAGACGATCTGCAACAGCGCCCTGACCATGGTCTGTACCTGTTTCTTGTCGGCCGAGCCGGACCCGGTAACGACCTTCTTGACCAGGCGCGGCGCATACTCCGCGACCAGCAATTGCCGGGAAACGGCGGCAGTGATGGCAGCTCCCCTGGCTTGACCGAGCTTCAGCGCAGACATGGCGTTATTGCTCAGGAACACCTGCTCTATGGCCACTTCCTGTGGTTTCCATTCGATGATGACCTCTCCCAACGCCGCATGAATGTGGCCGAGCTTTTCCGCAAATGAATTGCCTTTGACACGGATATGCCCGTGCGCCAGGTGAAAGCTGCGCGCACCGTCGGATTCGATCAAGCCATAACCCGTGATGACCGATCCGGGATCGATGCCCAGCACACGAACCAGTCTGCCTGGTGGCGCAGCAGTCAAGACGGTAACCCGATCGACATCATCAACTGTCGGCCTCACCGTATGCTTCACCGGGTATGTCCGCATTGGTGAAGACATCCTGAACGTCATCCAGGTCTTCCAACGCATCGATCAGCTTCAACAGCTTCTCACCCTGCTCGACATCCAGCTCGACTTCCGTGGATGCCCGCATGGTGACCTCGGAATGTTCCGGAACGAGATCGGCAGTCACCAGTGCCTCTTTCACGTCGACAAATGCCTCTTCGCTGGTCAGTACATCGATTGACCCGTCATCATTGGCGATAATGTCCTCGGCACCAGCCTCCAGCGCCGCCTCCATCACCGTGTCCTCATCCGTACCGGCCGGATAATTGAGGATGCCCTGTTTCTCGAACAGGTAGGAGACGGATCCCTGTGTACCCAGGTTGCCACCGTATTTGGTGAACGCGTGCTTGACCTCGGACACGGTACGGTTGCGGTTATCCGTCATGGTGTCGACCATGATAGCCACGCCATTGACTCCGTAGCCTTCATAACGATTCTCCTCGTAGGCCACATCGTCCAGCTCACCTGCACCTTTCCTGATGGCACGATCAATAGTATCTTTTGTCATGTTGGCGCCCAGCGCCTTGTCCACCGCCAGTCGCAGTCGCGGATTGGAATTCAGGTCGGAGCCGCCCATCTTTGCCGCAACGTTGATCTCCCGGATAAGCTTGGTGAACAACTTGCCACGCTTGGCATCCTGTGCATTCTTGCGATGCTGGATATTGGCCCACTTACTATGTCCGGCCATTGACTGCCTCTTGTTCTGTTGGTGTTCGTGTGTAAGGCCATCCGCAATGTTCATGAATTGCGAGATCGCACAGCATTGTCGCCCATTTGAACCCTGGATGACCAATCGCGCCGTGCACGTGCCGGTATCCAGGCACGCCAGTCACTCCGTGAATCGTCCTTGTGTCAGAAATCTCGCAATGTAGTCCGTGCATTTGCGCGAGAAAATCATGGTGGAATGTGACATTGGCAGGTTGACCCGGTCAGTTGCATTCTCAATCAGTGTCTCGCTCTCACGCACCACCCCGTCGCTGTCGTCACCGGTGGGATAGAGCAAGGCGGTGATACCCAGTTTGCCTCGCCCCGTGATGATTCCCAGGGGCCGTCCTGCGGTGAAATCCGGCGCACCCCCCAGCAGGCCTTTCTCGACGCTGCGTCCAAGCAAGGGACGCAAGAGCGGTGCATCATATATTCGTCGGGCGACATAGCTGCCCTTCACCGGTGAACCGATCAGCACCACCTTGTCGATCGCCAGTTCCGGATGCTCATGCAGCAGATGCAATATGACGATTCCGCCGAGACTGTGCCCGACCAGATTGATGCGCCGGGCCCCCAACTGACGAATCTCGGCAAACAAGGCATGGGCGTTCTCGGCTGGTGAATACTTGAGGAAATCATAGCTGACCGAGTGCGTACGAAATCCGCGCGCTTCCAGCATCTTGCCCATGACCCGCATCAGTGCACCCTGCATCCAGATACCGTGAACCAGAATGGTCACCTGTTCCGGTACGGCATTCAGCCGACGATTCATAGGTTCAGCCCTCTGCTTTCAGGATGGATTGCAGCGCGGCGCGATTGGTGTGCGAAGACACCCGGGCGATGGCCTCGACCATCGGCAACCAGCAATACTGTGCATGTTCGGACGGATTCAGCCGCACCGAGCAGCGCTGCGGCAACTGCACACTGAACTCGTGCTCCAGGTTGTCCGTAACACCGGGCGCATAGCGTTTGCGCCAGATACTGCGTATCGGGAAACTGCGACTGGTGGAATGATCAGTCACCTCGGCGTCGATCCCGGTCTCCTCGAGTAATTCGCGTCGGGCGGCCGCACCCGGCCGCTCACCGGATTCCAGACTGCCGGTGACGGACTGCCAGAAGCCTGCAGGTTCGCGCCGACACAGGAGAAGCACGTCCAGGTCGACGGTATAGACCACCACCAGCACGGATTCAGGGCGCTTGAACAGGGTGTGCAGCCGAGCGGTGTTGGCGTGCAGTTCAGGCATCACTGCCGGTGGTGCGCGCCCGCGTTCGCAGGTGCAGATCCTTCAATTGCCGTTCGGATACTGCGCTTGGCGCACTGGTCAACAGGCAACTGGCGCTCTGCGTCTTCGGAAAGGCCATGACGTCACGAATGCTGTCGGCACCGCACATGAGCATGACCAGTCGATCCAGGCCGAAGGCAATGCCACCGTGCGGTGGTGCACCGTACTTCAGTGCCTCGAGCAGAAAACCGAACTTGTCGCTGGCTTCCTGCTCATCGACGCCCAGGACATCCAGTGCCTTCTGTTGCAACTCACTCGAATGGATACGAATCGAGCCACCCCCCACTTCACTGCCATTGAGCACAAGGTCGTAGGCACGCGACAGTATCCTGCCCGGATCTTCATCCAGTTGCTTCTGCCAGTCCTCGATGGATTCGACGTGCGGCGCGGTGAACGGATGATGCAAGGCCTGCCAGCGCTTCTCACGGTCGTCATATTCGAACATCGGAAAATCCACCACCCACAGTGGACGCCAGCCATCCTCCACCATGCCCATCCTTTCGCCTACCTCGACACGCAGTGCACCCAGCGCCGCCTCTACGACGGCCGCCTTGTCGGCACCGAAGAATATCAAGTCACCATCCACCGCAGCGGTGCGTTCGATGATCGCCGCCAGCACATCGGCCGGAAAAAACTTGACGATCGGCGACTGCAGACCTGGCGGACCTGCGGCGATGTCATTGCACTTGATATAGGCCAGTCCCCTGGCTCCGTAACGGCCGACGAATTCGGTAAAACCGTCTATCTCCTTGCGGGTGAGCGAATTGCCGCCTGGAACGCGCAGGGCTGCCACCCGTCCGGCGGGATTTTGCGCAGGTTCGGCAAACACCTTGAAATCCACCCCCTGCACCAGATCGGACAGTTCAGTCAGCACCAGTGGGTTGCGCAAATCCGGTTTGTCGGACCCGTAGTTCGTCATTGCATCCGTATAGCTCATGCGCGGAAAGGCAGCCGAATCACCCAGATCCACATCCAGCACATCCCTGAAAAGACGCTTCATCATGCTTTCCATGGTGTCCATGATCGTGTCCTCATCGATAAAGGACATCTCGATGTCCAGTTGTGAGAACTCGGGTTGACGATCTGCGCGAAGATCCTCGTCACGAAAACAGCGGGCAACCTGGTAATAGCGATCTATCCCACCCATCATCAGCAGCTGCTTGAACAACTGCGGAGATTGCGGCAAGGCATAGAACTCGCCGGGGTGATTACGACTGGGGACCAGGTAATCGCGCGCGCCTTCGGGGGTTGCCCGTGTGAGTATCGGGGTATCCACTTCGATGAAACCGTCGTTGTCGAGCGCCGCACGCAGCTGGCGCACCACCCGCGCGCGCAGACGCATGCGCTGCTGCATCTCCGGTCGGCGCATGTCGATGTAGCGATACCGAAGGCGATGCTCTTCAGACACATTGTTGTCGTCGAGCTGAAATGGAGGCGTAGCCGCCCTGTTGAGAATCTCCAGCTCGTAACCCAGCACCTCGACTTCACCGGTCGTCATGTCGGGATTGACGGTTCCTGGCGGGCGATGCCGCACCTTGCCGGTGATACGCAGAACGAATTCGTTACGCACATCCTCGGCCCGGGCAAAGGTGGCCGCGCGATCCGGATCAAAAACCACCTGCACCAGGCCGGTGTGATCACGCAGGTCGATGAAGATCACCCCACCATGGTCGCGTCGGCGATGGACCCAGCCGCAGAAAGTTACGGTCGTATCGAGCTGATCTCGGGTAATGACGCCACAGGGGTGGGTACGCATGAAGACCTCAAAGGGCAAAAGCGGCAATTGTAGATAGTTATCTGTCGCGCAACCAGCGATAATCCACTCCCATTTTAACTGTTCGTGGATTATTCATGCCCCAGTATCACGTCTATGGTGTCGGCAATGCACTGGTCGACCTCGAATACGAGATTCCTGAGCACCTTCTGGGCGAGCTGCAGGTGGACAAGGGGCTGATGACGCTGATCGAGGAGGAACGCCACCATGAGTTGCTGGACAACCTGACCACGATACCCTCACGCCCGTGTGGCGGAGGATCCGCCGCCAACACCATCACCGCAGCCGCACAGCTGGGCTCTGCGACCTTCTACTCCTGCAAGGTGGCCAACGACCCGACGGGCACCTACTTCCTGGATGACCTGAGCGCCAGCGGCGTGAAGACCAATCTGCGGCGAGATGCACTGGATGAGGGGCATACCGGCAAGTGCATCGTTCTGGTTACACCCGATGCGGAACGCAGTATGAATACCTTTCTGGGCATTACCCGCCAGATCAGCATTGCGGAACTGGACGAAGCTGCGCTGCGGGAATCCGAGTATGTGTATATCGAAGGGTACCTGGTACCGGAAATCAACGCCCGGGCAGCGGCCGTGCGTGCCCGCGAAGTGGCCCAGAGCTGCGGGGTCAAGACCTCCCTGACGCTGTCCGATGCCAACATGGTCAACTTTTTCCAGGACGCTCTCCAGGAGATCATCGGCGACGGTCTGGACATGGTCTTCAGCAACGAGGACGAGGCTCGGCTGATGTTCGATGCCTCCTCCACTGAGGCCTGTATCGAGGGCATGAAAAGTATCGGCCGCCAGTTCGCCATGACACGAGGTGCCCGCGGCGCCCTGGTGTTCGATGGTGAGAAACTGTTCGACATCCCCGCCCGCAAAGTCCATGCCGTGGATACCAATGGTGCAGGGGATATCTACGCGGGTGCTTTCCTGCACGGTCTGACGCACGGCATGCCGTTTGCCCGTTGCGCTGAGCTGGCAGGTTACGCCGCGACGACACTGGTTCAGCAGCTCGGCGCACGGCTGAGCCCGGAGCAGATGGACGAGGTGGGCCATCGTTTTGCCTAGCCTGCCTGCCCTGCCGCGGAACTGCCCGGTTTCTCTGGCACTCATCGCGGTCAACGCCCTGATCTACGTGGGCCAGATGGCCACCGCCGGCAGCCTGACCAACCTGGGCCTGCTCTATGGTCCGGCCGTGCAGGACGGCCAGTGGTGGCGCCTGCTCTCGTCGGGTTTCCTGCACGGCAGCCTGCTGCACGTGGCGTTCAACATGTACCTGCTGTACCTGCTCGGTCCACAGCTCGAACGCGGCTTTGGCAGCCTGCGATTCGCCCTGATGTACTTCGGCTCACTGGCAGGCGGTGCGCTCGCCGTCATGCTGTTCGACTGGCAACAGCCCACACTGGGGGCATCTGCCGCAGTGCTTGGCCTGGCCGGTGCGATGGGTATCGCCCTGCACGCGCGCGGCATCAAGCCGCACCAGTCCCCGGTATTCGGTCTGGTGGTACTGAATCTGGCCTTGCCCCTGCTGGTTCCGGGTATTTCCTTCTGGGGGCATTTCGGGGGTGTGCTGGCCGGCATACTGCTCGGTTACCTGGTCGTCTGGTTGCCGGCGAACTCGCAGGGCAACTCACCTGGCAACACCATCTCTGCCGGTGCAGCGGCGCTGGTGATACTCACCGCCCTGGCGATGATGGCCGCGAAGCTCGGTGGTGTATCCCTGGGTTAGCACACCATCCTGGCACGGCTCGCCTGCACTGCGTTTCGCCGACCGTTGCGGCACTGATCCCGCGTCGCGCAATGCTCAGCGCTGGCGTGCCTTTTCATAGAGCGGCATGACTCTGGCCGCGTAGTCGGTGAGGTCCTTGATTCGCGTCTCATGTGACGGATGTGTCGACATGAACTCGAAACCGCCGCTGCCACCCGACGCCCCGGCCATTTTCTGCCAGACCCGTATAGCAGCTCGCGGGTCATACCCGGCACGCGCCATGAGTTCCACCCCGATGCGATCGGATTCGGTTTCATGCAGACGGCTGTTGGGTAGACCCACGCTCGCCTGGTAGGCCAGATCAGCCAGTGCCTGTGTACTCTGGCTGGCGCCGGTCGCCGTTCCCAGGATACCGATGACCAGCGACTTGTTGGTTTCTTCGGAAACACGCTCTCGTGAATGTTCGCGCAATGCGTGCGCAATCTCATGGCCCATGATGGCCGCAATTTCCGCGTCGGTCAGCTGCAGTTTTTCGATGATGCCGGAATAGAAGGCTATCTTGCCTCCGGGCATCGCCCAGGCGTTGAGCTCCTCAGAGTTGATCACATTGACCTTCCAGTCCCAATTCCTGGCATCCGGACGAAACACCGTGACGGTTGGTATCAGCCGGTCCGCCACGGCACGCACCCGACGCGTCATGGCCGCATCGGTGTTGAGCTTGCCCGCCTTGCTGGCTTCGCCGAGCACTTGCGCATAAGCGGTCGCTGCGCCCTGTTCGAGCTGCTCTTCGGAGACCAGGGGTGACATGCTTTGCTTGCGATCGACACCGATGGCACCGGGCTGTGTCGTCTGCACGCTGACGCAGGCCGTGAGTAACAGGGAGGAAGCGATGGTGGCAATACGGCGATGAAGTTGCATGGGTGTTCTTTCGGGGGTGACAACTCGTGGGTAAATTAACGGTGAATGGTATCACCGCGCCCCGGTACAGGTGATTGCACGACTTTCTTACACAATGCACTGCGATGATGCATAAGTTCTCACAGCCAGCGGCGTCAGTGTTACCCTTCGAGTAACCCTCAGGAGCATGGCGACATGGCAGACACGCAGGCAGACTCTTCCGATGCGTTGCTTACGCAAAAGGCCCTGATAGAGGCGATCACTGAAGCCTTGCCGCGTTCTCTGGATACTGCGCACAAGGCGCAGCTTGCCGAGTTCGTACCGGCCTATTTCCGCAATGTACCGGCCGACGAACTGGCCGAGATAGGCGTCGAGGATCTTGCCGGGACAGCCCTGGCCCACTGGCAGCTGGCGCGCCATCAGGACCACGAGTCCCATCGTGTAGATATCTACAATCCCTCATTCGACAAACATGGCTGGCACTCTGCCCACACCATCATCCAGATCGTTGCGCACGACCAGTCCTGGCTCGTCTCCTCGATGCATGCCAGTCTGGATCGTCTGGGTCATACCGTGCACCGCATCATCCACCCCATTCTCGGAGTGGAACGCGACGCCGGTGGCCATTGGATACGTCTGGCTGATGACGCCCCGCGGGAGTCGCTGATCCATATAGAGATCGATGCCATCACACAGGCGGACATCCCGGCAGTGCGGCAGTTGATTGGCGAGGTGTTCACGACGCTCGAGTTGATTCGCAACGATTCAGCAGGAATCCGCACACACCTGGGGAGCATCGCCGGCGCTCTGCAGAACGACGAACAGGCACAATTTGTCAACTGGCTCGATGACAAGCTGTTTGCCTGCCTCGGCTATGCCCAGATGCACGCGGCTGACGGCTTCAATGTACTGCACAACCCGCAAGGCATCATCGAGGGCAGTGCCGGCCTGGCCGGCTGGACCACCGCGGACCTGCTGCCCGACGGCCTCGATGCGGAAGCCCTGGAGAGGGCGTTCGCCGAGGATTCGCTGGTGATCTGCAAGGCCGCCCATGCCTCGCCTGTGATCAGAAACGAACCGGCGGATCTTGTCATGTATGCGCAACGCGACAAGAGTGGCCGGCTGACCCATCTGGACTGCATCATCGGGCTGTTCATCACCGGGCTGCAGAACGAGGCTGTCAGTAACATTCCCTGGATGCGCGAACGCGTCGAGCGCGTCATCAGTGCATCGGGAACCACCGCGGACTCACACGACGGCAAGGCCATTGCCGCCACCCTGCGCGGATTGCCACGCGCCATGCTCATGCAGACACGCAGCAACGAACTGCTGGATATGGCCAGCGGCATCGTCGCGTTGCAGGAGCGTCGCCAGGTGCGCCTGTTCAACTCGACAGATTCGCTGGGTCGCTTCAGCAACTGCCTGGTCTACATACCACGTGATGCCTACAGTCGGGACCTGCGGCTGCACATCGAACAGATACTGATCAGTCACATCGATGGAATCAGCGCAGGATTCGACACGCGCTTCTCCTCGGAATCATCACTGGCTCGCCTGCACTTCGTGATCCAGAAGAACCCGCCCTATGACCGCAGTATCGACTGGCCCGCCATCGAGCAGCGCATACGCCAGGCGGCCATCACCTGGACCGACCGACTGGAAACCACTCTTCGGGAGAATTATGTCGAAGTCAAGGCGATGCAGTTGCTGCGTTGCTATACAGGTGCCTTTCCGTCCGGCTATCGTGAAGACTACTCGGCACGGGCAGCAGCCGCTGACATAGATTTCATCGAGACCAGCGTACCCGAGGATGCGCCGGTCATGAGCTTCTTCCGGCACATCGTCGTTGACAGCGGCAGTATCAATTTCAAACTGTTCCGGAAACACCAGCCGGTGTCCCTGTCCGATGTCATCCCCATGATCGAGAACATGGGACTGCGGGTAGAGTCGGAACACCCGTTCGAGATCCGGCGTCACGATGCACCACCGGTTTGGATTCACGAATTCACCGTTCAACAGACCAGCCAGTATGTCATCGACGGCACTGACGATGCAGCCCTGCGAATACAGACCGCTTTCGATCCTATCTGGCGTGGCGATGTGGAAAATGATGGATTCAACCGCCTGATGCTCGATGCCTCGCTCGACTGGCGCCAGGTGGTGATCGTGCGCGCCCTGTGCAAGTACCTGCTGCAGATCAATGTACCGTTCTCACAGAGCTACATGATTGACAGCCTGATCGCCAATGCACCGATAACCAGACTCCTGGTGGAGCTGTTCGAGACCCGCTTCAAGCCCGATGCCAGTACCTCGCTGTCCGATGGAACGCCAGCCCTGCTCGAACGTATCGGTATCGCGCTGGACAACATCGTGAGCCTGGATGAGGATCGCATACTGCGCGCCTACCGCAATGTCATTCTGGCAACACTGCGCACCAATGCCTATCGCACAGACGAGAGCGGCAAGCTGCGCGACTACCTGTCATTCAAGTTCGATTCCAGAACGGTGCCGGATCTGCCTCTGCCGCGTCCGATGGTCGAGGTATTCGTTTATTCATCCAAGGTGGAAGGCATCCATCTGCGCGGTGGACCCGTGGCGCGTGGCGGCTTGCGATGGTCCGACCGGCGAGAGGATTACCGAACCGAGGTACTGGGCCTGATGAAGGCGCAGATGGTCAAGAATGCGGTCATCGTACCCGTCGGCTCGAAGGGCGGCTTCTATGTCAAGGCCCGGCTTCCGGCCGAGCGTGACGCAATGATGCAAGTGGTGATCGAGTGCTACCGCACCTTCCTCAGTGGTTTACTGGATATTACGGACAACCTGGACGGTAATACCGTCATCGCCCCACCCGATGTTGTGCGTTATGACAAGGATGACCCTTATCTGGTGGTGGCTGCCGACAAGGGTACGGCGACCTTTTCCGACTTTGCCAACGAGGTGGCCATGCGCTATGGTTTCTGGCTGGGTGACGCCTTTGCCTCCGGTGGTTCGGTGGGCTATGACCACAAGAAGATGGGTATCACCGCCCGCGGTGCCTGGGAGTCGGTCAAGCGGCATTTCAGGAATCTGGCCGTCAATACACAACTGGACGAGTTCACGGTGGTCGGTATCGGCGACATGGCCGGGGACGTCTTCGGCAACGGTATGCTGCTCTCACCGCACCTGAAGCTGGTTGCAGCCTTCAACCACCAGCATGTCTTCATCGACCCCAGCCCGGATGCTGCTGCTTCCTTTGAAGAACGAAAACGACTGTTCAACCTGCCCCGCTCCAGCTGGTCGGACTATGACCATACGCTCATTTCCGAAGGCGGCGGACTGTATTCGCGCCAGGCCAAACAGATCGAACTCTCCGAGCAGGCCAGGCAGATACTGGGAACCGAGCAGACCAGCCTGACACCCACAGCGCTGATCTCCGTGATACTGCAGGCACCTGTCGACCTGCTGTGGAACGGCGGTATCGGCACGTACGTGAAGGCCCGTTCCGAGACGCATGCCCACGCCGCCGATCGGGCCAATGATAACTTGCGCATCGATGGAGCACAGCTGCGGGCGAAGGTGGTGGGTGAAGGCGGCAATCTGGGATTTACCCAGCGCGGGCGCATCGAATTCGCCCAGAAAGGCGGTTTGATCTATACCGATGCCATCGACAATTCTGCCGGCGTCGATTGCTCGGACCATGAAGTCAACATCAAGATACTGCTCAATGCGATCGTCGCCAGCGACGACATGACGATCAAGCAGCGCGATCACCTGCTGGAATCGATGACCGATGAAGTGGCCCAGCTGGTATTGCGGGACAATTACCTGCAGACCCAGTGCATCGATATCTGTGTGGTCGACGGACCGGCTGCATTGAATGAACAGTCGCGCTTCATCCATCACCTGGAATCCATCGGCCGTCTGGACCGCAGCATCGAGTATCTGCCCGATGCCGAAGAGATAGCCGATCGCATGGCCAACGAGCGGGGCCTCGTGCGGCCGGAGCTTGCGGTACTTGTCTCATACAGCAAGATGGTCATGTTCGACAATCTGATGAGTTCGAACTTTTCAGCCGATCCGTCGCTGGAATCGGTTCTGGTTGGCTATTTCCCCGACGCCCTGATCAGCGGATACCGGGACCAGATACTGCAGCACCGCTTACGCCCGGAGATCATTGCCACCATCGTCACCAACGATGTAGTCAACCGGCTGGGACCTACCTTCGCCTTCCGCATGCGCCAGGAGCTCAATGCCACAGCCAGCGATGTCGGCGCCGCCTTCGTCATCGTCAAGGATATCTTCCGGCTGCCGGCGCTGTGGTCCTCTATCGAAGCGCTGGATAACCAGATCAGTGCGGCTGAGCAGTATCGCATGCAGATCCTGGTACGCGGCCTGGTCGAACGTGCCACTCACTGGTTGATCCGGACCCGCAAGACCGGCAGCAATATTCACGCGCTCGTGGAGCACTTCCGATCCGGTCTGGATGAGCTGATCGAGGCCATGCCGGACTGCCTGTCGAACGCGGAAAAACAGACCCTGGTCCAGCGCGTCAACCACTTCGTGGCAGCGGGCTCGCCGGAAGATACGGCCGTTGCAGTGGCACGCGTGGTCCCGCTGTCCTCGGCACTGGACATTGTCGAAATCGCCCGCTCATTGACGCAGCCCGTGGCCGATGTCGCCGCAGTCTATTTCGCATTGGGCCAGCATCTGGAGCTCAGCTGGCTGCGTGAACGTATCGGCACCCTGGTGGTAACCACGCACTGGCACAAGCTGGCAACTGCCGAACTGCGTGGGGATCTGCACTACCAGCAGCGTCACCTGTGTGCCGAGGTGGTCAGTGCGACCGACACCGGATTACCCGCCACGGAGCGGGTTCAGGTATGGGCGCAACAGCATGCCTCGTCCATGGCCCAGTATCATTCCCTGATGACGGAAATGAAGGCCAGCTCGGCGATCGACTTCGCCATGCTGTCACTGGCAGTCAACGAAGTGCATCGACTGCTGCGATCAGACCGACCGCTGGCGGCGCAGAACTGATTGTACGGTAAATGGCCTGTCCTATAATGCGTGGCTACGGAAAAACGTCTAACGGAGCAGGCCGGCTTGCCGATTGAAAATCTCGTACTGATGTTGCTGATTGGTATCGTCATTGGTGCCGTGGCAGGGGTTGTACTGCGTGGCCACGGCATGATCTTCGTGGTCAATATGGTACTTGGCACCGTCGGCGCGTCGCTGGGCGCCTTCTTCCCGGTCATCATCGGTTCGACGCTCACCTTGAATGTGGACGAAGTCGATTACCTTCTGCGCGCCCTGTTTGGCGCCTTCCTGCTGGTATTGCTGGCCGGGCTGTTTCGCTCAGCCAAACCGCGTGGTGCGCAATGATACTGCAGCTCCGGCCCCGCTGGGCAGCAACTCCGGACCACTAACCCCGATCAGCCAGGCAGATGCCATGAACACCGACGGCGATTTCCATTCCATCCTCGTCTCGCAGGACGATGGCGTGGCGTGGCTGACGCTCAATCGGCCGGATAAACTGAACGCTTTCACGGCCGGCATGCACCGCGAGATACGCGAGGCGCTGTCACGGGTCCAGCAATCACCCGACATCCGCTGCCTCGTGCTCACAGGCGCAGGGCGAGGATTTTCCGCCGGACAGGATCTGGCAGATCTGGATCTGTCCGCCGTGGGCGATGTAGTCGAGGAACACTACAACCCGCTGCTGCGTACCATCACGTCGCTGCACATTCCCGTTATCGCCTGTGTCAACGGCGTGGCTGCCGGTGCGGCAGCCAATCTGGCACTGGCCTGCGATATCGTGCTGGCCGCGCGATCAGCCAGCTTCATTCAGTCGTTCAATCAGGTGGGACTCGTACCCGATGGAGGTGGTACCTGGACATTGCCAAGACTGGTCGGTCTGGCCCGTGCCACCGCCCTGTGCATGACGGGCGAGGCGGTGCCGGCCGAAAAGGCCGAACAATGGGGCATGATCTGGCGAAGTGTTGCCGATGAAACTCTGGTCGAGGAAACAGCCACGCTGGCCAGGCGACTGTCCTGCCAGGCAACCACCGGGCTGTTCTATACCAAGCAGTTGCTCAGGCTGTCACAGACCCGCTCCCTGGAGGAGCAACTGGATCTGGAACGTGACTACCAGCAGGCAGCCAGCAGGACGGATGATTTTGCCGAAGGGGTGACCGCATTTCTCGACAAGCGCAAACCACACTTTACCGGGCGCTGACGCAGTCACCGGGCAGGCCAGCAGTCACCTTCAAAGGCGTTTTCTGCCAACGAATATCTCATCTTTGACAAAAGTGTCGCGAATCGATCACCTACAGGTCGTGACCGTAGCATTGCGCAGGGCCGTGCTGCCGATACACCTAGTTAGTATGATAAGACTATTCGGTGAGAAATTCCCATGGCGGATCAAGACAATTTCGACGAAGAAGAAGACATCATCCTCGCCGACCTGAGCGACGATGAGCTGGTCGAACAGATGCATGACGATCTGTACAACGGCCTGAAGGAAGAGATCGTCGAAGGTACCGACATCCTGCTCAGTCGGGGCTGGGGACCGGACAAGGTCCTCAACGATGCCTTGGTCGAGGGTATGCGCATCGTCGGTATCGATTTTCGCGATGGCATCCTGTTCGTACCCGAAGTCCTGATGGCTGCCAATGCCATGAAAGGCGGCATGGGTATCCTGCGTCCACTGCTGGCAGACACCGGTGCCGAATCGATCGGCAAAGTGGTCATTGGTACCGTCAAGGGTGACATACACGATATTGGCAAGAATCTGGTGGGCATGATGCTGGAGGGTGCCGGATTCGAGGTGATCGATATCGGCATCAACAATCCGGTGGAGAAATACCTGGCAGCACTGGAAGAACACAAGCCGGATATCCTCGGCATGTCTGCACTGCTGACCACCACCATGCCTTACATGAAAGTGGTCATCGACACCCTCAAGGAACAGGGTATGCGTGACGACTTCATCGTTCTGGTCGGTGGCGCGCCGCTGAACGAGGAATTCGGTGCAGCGGTGGGCGCGGATGCCTACTGTCGCGATGCGGCGGTGGCCGTGGAAACGGCCAAGGCACTGGTTGCGGAGCGTCGGCAGATCAGGTGAGACACTCCCTGGTGCCGGTGCAGTCCAGTGACGCTGGCAAGCAGACTGCCCGGTTGACGGTTGCCCTCGGTCCTTGCTGTCTTTTTGTGGAGAAACGATGAGCCAGTCGGGCACAACAGCAGCAGCCTCGGCCATGGTGACGCCCTCCGCGTGCGCTGACGCACTCGTGATGGCCCCGATTCTGGTCATCGCCTGCGGCGCGATTGCACACGAACTGGTGGCGGTTACCCGGGCCAGTGAATTCGGCAGCATCGATATCCAGTGCCTGCCGGCGGAATGGCATAACCGGCCTGAACGTATCGCACCGGCAGTGGAACGCAAGATCCAGCAGGCGCAAGGGCGCTATGCACAGATCATGGTGGCCTATGGCGATTGCGGTACGGGTGGCGAGCTTGATCGGGTATTGTCGCGCTATGGGATCTCGCGTCTACCGGGGGATCACTGTTACAGTTTCTTTGCGGGTCGTCAGGTGTTCGAGGACATGGCCGAGCAGGCACTGGGAACGTTCTACCTGACGGATTACCTGGTGGACCACTTCGAGCGGTTGATCATGGTGGGCCTCGGCATTCGTCGACACCCGGCACTCAGGGACCAGTATTTCGAACACTACACGCGCGTGATGTACCTCGCTCAGGACCCCACACGCAAGGATCGCCTGAACATGGCGGCAAGTGCGGCCAACGCGCTGGGACTGAGCCTGCATGTTCATGAGACCGGCCTGCAGCCATTCGAGCATGCCCTGGGCAGCATCAGGATTGCAGCCATTTGACCAGCGCCGCGGGTCAGACCAAATCATCCCGGATCAGCCCGGATCACACCAGGCCCGTCCACGACAAACCAGACAGAATCAGCTCAGACTATACCGGATCACCATGCCAGAACTGATCAAGATCTACTGGAGAGACATCCCCTCCCAGGTCACCGCCAAAGCCGGCCGCAAGAGCGCCAAGGTCATGCTACCCGGTCGTTTCCAGGAGGCAATAGACCGGGCCGCGATGCGCGCCGGAAAGGGCTCCAGCGATGCCTACATGGAAGACTGGCGCCGCGAACGTAGCGCCTGTTCTGCAGACTTGCAGACTGAAGCCGAAACGGCTGCGGCGGCACTGGTTGAGAGCCTGGACGACGCTGCACTCGAGGCACTGGTCAAGGTCAAGGGCATTGCTGGCAATGTCGGTAGATCACGGCAGGAGATTGCCGGGGAGTCACAGAATAAGTCCTCTACCGGTGCCACTGGACATCCGTCGGGTGACCGTTCCGGCGATGGCGCCTGATCAGTCATGTACTGGCTCAGAAAATGGTCTGTGCGCCATGCTCGACTGCTGGAAGTTACCTATGAAGTGGTTGAGCGCAGCCTGCTGGTCGCCGCCCCGTTGCTGAATCGGCTGGGCCATGAGCGCCTGGAGAAACCGGTGGCTGCCGTGGAGAAAGTCGTCAAGGGTGCCCTGTTCGACTGTCAGATGTGCGGCCAGTGTGTGTTGAGCAGCACCGGCATGTCCTGCCCGATGAATTGTCCCAAGAGCATTCGCAACGGCCCCTGCGGTGGTGTGCGCGCCGACGGCTACTGCGAGGTAAAGCCTGAGATGCACTGTGTCTGGGTGGAAGGCTGGGCTGGCGCTGCCCGCATGAAAAATGGAAAGGCGTTCAGCATCGTCCAGTTACCGGTGGATCACCGCCTGCAGGGCCGCTCTTCCTGGTTGCGTGTGGTCCGCGAAAAGGTGGCAGAGGCTGAGGCTCAGGCGAGCACGAAGCGGCACGGCGAGACCGGGGCGCAACGCCCGTGATGACCTTCGAGGACGAGCCCGTCCCGGGTTATCCCTTGCCCATGCGTCCGGGGCACAGTTCACCAGGGCGGCTTGAGAGAATGCTCAGAGCCGGCTATTTCGTCGTCACCAGCGAGCTGGCGCCACCAGACAGTGCCGATCCGGCCGCCGTCTATGAACGCGCTGCCGTGTTCGATGGCTACGTGGATGCGATCAACGCCACCGACGGCAGTGGCGCGCACTGCCATATGGGATCACTGGCCGTCTGTGCCCTGCTGACACGACTGGGGTATGCGCTTATCCAGCAGATATCCTGTCGCGACAAGAATCGGATCGCCATACAGGGAGACATCCTGGGTGGTGCTGCCATGGGCGTCTGCAACCTGCTGTGCCTGTCCGGAGACGGGGTGCAGACCGGGGATCATCCCGAGGCCAAACCGGTATTCGATCTCGACTGCATGTCATTGCTGGAGATCGCCCGCACCATGCGCGACCAGTCGACTTTCCAGAGTGGGCGCAAGCTCGACGATCCACCACGCGTGTTCCTCGGTGCTGCCGCCAATCCATTCGTGGAGCCGTTCGACTGGCGGCCACAGCGCCTGGCCAAGAAGATCGTCGCCGGAGCCCAGTTCATCCAGACCCAGTACTGCTACGACCTGACACGTCTCAGGCAATACCTCAGTGATGTGCGGGAACTCGGTCTGCAGGACAAGGTGTTCATGATCGTCGGCGTCGGCCCCCTGGCGTCAGCACGATCGGCTGAGTGGATACGTTCCAATGTACCCGGTGTGCATATACCAGACAGCATCATCGATCGCCTGCGCGGAGCAGACAACCAGAAACGCGAAGGTCTGCAACTGTGTGTCGAGCTTATCCAGGAAATCCGCGAAATGGACGGCGTGAACGGCGTGCACATCATGGCCTACCGTCAGGAACATGCCGTGCCGGAGATCGTCACCCGCGCCGGCATACTCCAGGGCCGCACACCCTGGCACCCTCGCGCCTATGACGGTGATGCCACCGTTCAGCAACACATGGAAAACATCCAATGACCGACACCATCATCAGCTCTGCAAAGCGCGAACACATCATTGGTTCTGATCATGCATTCACCATCATCGGTGAGCGCATCAATCCAACAGGACGCAAGATCCTCGCGGAGGAGATGAAAGCAGGTGATTTCAGTCGGGTCGAGGCCGATGCGCTTGCGCAAGTTGCCGCCGGTGCACAGATGCTGGATGTCAATGCCGGTATTCCGCTTGCCGACGAACCCGCCCTGCTTGCCAAGGCCATCCAGCTGGTACAGGCGATCACCGATGTGCCGCTTTCCATCGACTCGTCGATCATCGATGCACTGGAGGCCGGCCTGGCGGTCTACCAGGGCAAGCCACTGGTCAACTCGGTGACCGGCGAAGACGAGGTACTGGAACGGGTACTGCCGCTGGTGGCCAGGTACAAGGCAGCCGTGGTCGCCATATCGAACGATGAAACCGGTATCTCCGAGGACCCGAACGAACGTTTCAAGGTGGCCAGGAAAATTGTGGAACGGGCCAGTGATTTTGGTATACCGGCCAGTGACGTGGTCATCGATCCGCTGGTCATGCCCATCGGCGCCATGCGCTTTGCCGGTCGCCAGGTATTCGACATCCTCGGACGAATCCGTGATGAACTGGGCTGCAACACGACGTGTGGTGCCTCCAATATCAGTTTCGGGCTGCCCGAGCGCAACGGCATCAATGGTGCATTTCTGTCAATGGCCATCAGCGCCGGCATGACCTCGGCGATCACCAACCCCTGCCATGAGGAGGTGATGCGATCGGTCATGGCTGCAGACGTCCTGATGGGCAACGATCCGGACTGTCTGACCTGGATTCGCAAGTATCGCGTGGCGCCCGAAGAAGGCAGCGACGGTGCGCGTGGACGCAGGGTCAGCCGGCGCCGCCGCAATTGATACGCTGATCGCTGTTTGCTTCAGGTTCAGGAGGCTTGAATGATGGATAACGCAATGGTCGTTTTTACCCCCAGTGGTAAACGCGGCAGTTTTCCCATCGGCATGTCCATTCTGCAGGCGGCCCGGGAGCTGGGTGTCGACCTGGACTCGGTCTGCGGGGGACGAGGTCTGTGTGGACGTTGCCAGATCCATTGTGCCAGCGGCGAATTCTCCAAGCACAATATTGTCTCGCGGGTGCAGAACCTGAGTCCCGGTACACGTGTCGAGGCCCGCTACCAGCGCATCAACGGCGAGTTTGCCGAAGGCAGGCGCCTCGGTTGCCAGGCAACCATCCAGGGCAACCTGGTGATCGACATACCGGCGGAAAGTCAAGTGCACCGGCAAGTGGTCAGGAAGGCGCTGGATCAAAGGAAGATCACGGTCAATCCGGCTGTTCACCTGTATGTCGTCGATGTCCAGGAACCGGACATGCATGAACCTTCGGGAGATCTGCGGCGGCTCAAGCAGGCCCTTACCGTCGAGTGGGGCTTGACCGGCCTGAGTGCCAACCTTGCAGTATTGAAAGTTCTGCAGGAGACCCTGCGCCGCGGCAAGTGGCAGGTGACGGTTGCCGTGCATCACGCACAGGAGATAATCGGCATCTGGCCAGGGTTCAAGGATGCAATCTACGGTGTGGCCATCGATGTCGGGTCGACGACCATTGCCGGCCATCTGTGCGACCTGGCATCAGGCAGGATTCTGGGCAGTAGTGGTGCGATGAATCCGCAGATACGATTTGGCGAGGATCTCATGAGCCGCGTCTCCTACGTCATGATGAACCCGGGTGGCGATGCCGACATGACAGCTGCGGTGATCGGAGCGATCAACGACCTGATCAGATCGGTCTGCGCCATCTCCGGCATTCTGCCCGAGGACATCCTGGAACTCAGCTTCGTGGCCAATCCGGTCATGCATCATCTACTGCTGGGAATCAACCCGGTAGAGCTTGGTGGCGCACCATTCGCGCTGGCGACCGACGAGTCACTGCAATTGAATGCCGCAGAAATGGGCTTGAAGGTACATCCGCTGGCCAAGACCTATCTGCTGCCCTGTGTGGCCGGTCACGTGGGTGCCGATACGGCGGGCGTGGTACTCTCCGAAAGGCCACAGAAGCAGGACGTCATGACGCTGCTGGTGGATGTCGGTACCAACGCCGAGATCGTTCTCGGCAATCGCGAACGCTTACTGGCCTGCTCCAGTCCCACCGGACCGGCGTTCGAAGGTGCGCAGATCAGTGGCGGTCAACGTGCAGCACCCGGCGCAATCGAACGCGTACGCATAGACCTGCAGACACTTGAACCACATTTCAGCATCATCGGCTGCGATCTGTGGTCCAACGATCCTGCTTTCGTCACGGAGACGGCGACTACCGGTGTGACCGGAATCTGCGGCTCCGGCATCATCGAGGTGGTCGCGGAGATGTTCCTGGCCGGTATCATCGATTCGGACGGCGTCGTCAATGGCGCACTGGCTGAACGCACTTCGCGAATAGAGGCGAACGGACGAACTTTTTCGTACCTGCTCTACCAGGGAGGGCGACAGGGTGATGTCACCGTCAGGATCACGCAGAATGACGTCCGGCAGATTCAGCTTGCCAAAGCGGCCCTGTATGCCGGCGTGCGGTTGCTGATGGATCGGCTCGGCATCGATCGTGTTGATCGTATCCGGCTGGCCGGCGCGTTCGGCAGCCACATCGATGTGAAGTACGCCATGGTGCTCGGCCTGATCCCTGATTGCGATCTGTCGCAGGTTGGCTCGGCAGGTAACGCGGCCGGTACTGGCGCACTGATCGCTCTGCTGGACAAGGAGGCGCGAACGGAGATAGAGGAAGTGGTGCGACGCATCGAGAAGGTGGAAACGGCCGTTGAAGCCGATTTCCAGCGGCATTTCGTCGAGGCGATGGCATTCCCGCATAAAACAGCCGGGTTTCCACAGCTTGCCAGGGTGGTGGAGCTGCCCACGCCCACATCGGCAACTCCGGTACGGCGTCGGCGGGTACGCCGCGCCTGATCACCGGGCAGGACAGATAGCCACCCGATCCTGTTGACAATTCCCTTGTGAGACCTCGTCATGCGTTCCGCCAGATTTCCTGTCAGCCGTCGCCGCTTCCTGGCTGGCGCAGCCGCTGTCGGCCTGTCCTGCAAACTGCGCGAGCAGGCTTTTGCAGCGGACGGCCGGGTCAATGTCTACAACTGGGATGCCTACATCGGCGAAACGACGATCGAGGATTTTGAAAAGGCAACCGGTATAGGCGTGCAGTACGACCTGTTTGCCGACAATGACGAACTGTTCGCCAGGCTGCGTGGGGGCAATCCCGGTTACGATCTCATCGTACCGAGCAACGACTACGTGGAACGGATGCTCATCGCCGACATGCTGCTGCCTCTGGATCACGCGAAGATTCCCAACAGTAGAAACATCGATCCCGATTTCCGCGACCCTGCTCATGATCGAGGTCGCAGGTACAGCATGCCCTATATGTGGGGCACCATCGGCATCGGCTTCCGCAAATCGGCTGTGGATACTGCACCGGATTCCTGGAGGGAGCTGTACGCCTCCGACAAATACGCCGGTCGGATATCACTGATGAGCGAACCGATGACGGTCGTGCAGATGGCGTTGAAAGCCATGGGCAAGTCCCTGAATGATCTGTCTGACGAGAACATCGCGGCGGCCGAGAAGATGATCGCTACGCAGAAAAAAAACATCGTGGCTTTCGCACCGGATAATGGACAGGATTTGCTGCTGGCCGGTGAGGTCGACGTCGCCATGGAATGGAATAGCGACATATTGAAGGTCATGGACGAGGACGATGATATCGGCTACCTGGTGCCCAGGGAAGGCGGACTGCTGTGGGAAGATGCTTTGTGCATCCCGAAGGGTGCACCCAATGTCGACAATGCCCATGCGCTGATCAATTTCCTGCTCGACGCCGAGGTCGGCGCATCCATCGCAGACGTTGTCCACTACGCCACATCAAACGCCGCTGCACGCGATCTCATGCCCGAGCATTACACCGCGAACCCGGCGATTTTTCCCTCCGCGGAAGCCACCCGAAACAGCGAATTTCCGGTTTATCCAGACCAGGAGACCCTACGCAAGGTCAACCAAGCCTGGACCCGCATCAAAAACAGCTAACGGGAACGGGTCAGGCCACGGTAAATGCTTGTTTTAAATAGAAAACATAAGAAATAACGTGACCTGCAATCACTTAAAGCGCCATTATTGACCCGAATCAGGCCGCTTTAGGGACTAAGGTGCCAACCGGAGCCGCTGGAAATCGAAAGGGTCTCACTACATGCACAACGGCTGCATCAACGCCAGCCGGTAACACAGCTGCGATCCGCCAGTCACGCTACACCGGCTTAAAAGCCCGATTCATACGACAAATAGGCTCAATAAGGCTGAATATTTTCTCGCTTTGTTCACGAATTCCAGTTTTTTCATACACTTGGGATGGTCCGACCCCTAAACTGTGCGGATGGATACTTGGAATAGTGCGGAGCGGCGGTCGAGTCAGGAGCGGCGGGCGTATTCGACCTGGACGCTGGTACAGTGCGCACTGTCGCCGCGCCGGATGAGTGGCAGACGCAAGACAGATCGCCGTTACGCCATGCTCGATCGTTTCGACAGTGGCATGCTGGCTCTGGCCGTCCTGCTCATGGCGCTCTCGATCACGGATTCCGTACTGACCCTGACCCTGATCTCCCGCGGCGGCTCGGAGATCAATCCCTTCATGAACGCATTACTCCAGCACAGTGTCTGGTTATTCGCTGGTGTCAAGATGTTGCTCACGGCCATACCTGCAATCGTTCTTGTCGCTACCGGCAATTTACTGCTGTTCAATCGCTGGCGTGCTCGATCCATACTGGCTGCGATGGTTGGGCTGTATCTGGGGCTGATCGGTTACGAACTGATTCTGATATCACTCAGCTGAGCTGCGTTTTACTGCCTTCGGGTGACCATGAGAATCTGCAAGCAATCCTGCTGCTCGCCGACGTTCATCGCGCGGCGGCAATGAAAATGTATCGCGATAGCACTTGGAGAAGTGCGGTGCAGAAATAAAACCGCAGGCCAGCGCAATGTCCACAATAGGCATACTGCTCTGCAACAGCAATTGCCGAGCACGCTCCAGTCGCAGCTCCAGGTAGTAGCGAGTCGGCACACAATGCAGATACCGCTGGAACAACCGTTCCAGCTGCCGTCGCGATAATCCTACATGGTGAGACAGTTCATCCAGCGTCATGGGTTCTTCGATGTTCGCCTCCATCAGCGACACTGCTTCGGCCAGTTTCGGCTGACTGGCACCGATGCGCTGCGTCAACGGTACTCGCTGACGGTCATTCTGATCGCGAATGCGCTCGCACATGAACTGTTCGGATATCCGCGTCGCCAGCTCACTGCCATGTCGGGACCGAATTTCGCTGAGCATCATGTCAAGTGGTGCCGTCCCTCCCGCACAGGTGTAGCGCTTGCGATCGATCTCGAACAGTTCAGGTGAGATCACCAGGTGCGGAAACTCTTCCCGAGCCGCCGCCAGATTTTCCCAATGGATGGTGCACCGGTGGTCATTGAGCAAGTCGGCCCGTGCCAGCAGGTAGGTACCTGTGCAGATCGCACCTAATACCGTGCCCTGCTTGTCAAGCTGCCTGAGCCACTGGGTACCGGCTTCATCATTGATCAGGTGGACGTTGAGTCCGCTGCATACGAAGACTGCATCATAACGCTCGTGTGTCTGGGCGCCATGGTTCACCTGAAAAGAAATGCCATTACTGCAGGTGACACTGTGCCCATCGCTGGATATCAGTGTCCATCGATATAATGACTGTCCACTCAGCTGGTTAGCCATGCGCAGCGCTTCCAGCGCACTGCCAAAGGCCAGCATGGAAAACTGCGGCACCAGATAAAAGCCAACGCGTGTCGTCGTATCGGCAGTGCCGATCATTGGTGAAACAGGTTGATCATCAGAAACACCGGTAATGCTCTCTGAATCAGGTCGACGAACCCACCCGGCCAGAGAGCCTCACCGGATATGGCTAATAGTTGGCGTCAGGGAACGCTCCTTTACGCACTTTAATATAATCCAGCAGTGCTTCGTCAATTGCAACGTCAATCGTCGGTGCCTCATAGCGCGCCAGTACCGATTTCCAGCGCTTGTTGGCTCGTTTGGCCGCATCCAGCGATCCTTCAGACTCCCATTGCTCGAAACTGTTATTGTCAGCAATCTCCGAGCGCCAGAACGCGCTTTCAAAATTAGCCTGCGTGTGCGCGCAGCCCAGGAAATGATTGCCGGGTCCGACTTCCCGCAGGGCATCGAGCGCCTGCCCGTTCTCGCTCAGATCTATTCCGCCGAGAAACACACCCAGCATGCTCGCCTGATCAGCGTCCATCATGAACTTCTCGTAGCTCATCGCCAGTCCACCTTCGAGCCAGCCCGCCGTGTGCAACATGAAATTGACCCCGGCCAGGGCAGCCGACTGTAACGTGTTGGCGGCCTCGTAGGCGGCCTGCGCATCCGGAAGTTTCGAGGCGCACAGTCCGCCACCGCTTCTAAATGGAACACCAAGACGACGGGCCAGCGAGGCGGCGATATACATCACTTGAGCAGGTTCAGGCGATCCGAAGGTCGGTGCGCCTGATTGCATCGACACCGAGCTGGCAAACGTACCGAATACCACCGGCGCTCCAGGACGCACCAGCTGGACGAAGGCCATCCCCGCCAGTGCCTCGGCCAGAATCTGCGCCGAGGTACCGGCGACGGTCACCGGTGACATGGCCCCTGCCAGAATGAAGGGTGAAATCACGCAACCCTGATTGGCCCTGGCGTAGACCTTGGCGGCACCCAGCATGGTTTCATCATAAGTCATCGGGGAATTGGCGTTGATCAGGCTGACGACCACTGTTTTCTCCTGACCGGTGTCCGCATCGATGAAGTCATCACCCAACAGGATCTTCGCCATGGACACGGTGTCTTCAGCCCGTTCCGGCGCTGTCACCGACCCCATGAACGGTTTGTCACTGTAACGCATGTGCGAATAGACCATGTCCAGATGGCGCTTGTTGACCGGCAAATCCACGGGTTCGCACACCGTACCTCCGGAGTGATGAAGCGAATTGCTCATGTAAGCCAATTTCACGAAATTCTCGAAGTCAGTCAGGGTAGCGTAACGTCGACCCTTGTCCAGATCGTGCACGAAGGGGGAACCATAGGCTGGCACCATGACCGTGTTATGGCCACCGATCACGACGGATTTGGCGGGGTTTCGCGCGTGCTGGGTAAACTCGGCAGGGGCACTGTCTTTCACCAGCTTGCGACACAAACCTCGCGGAAAGCGAACACGCTCGCCCTGTACATCGGCACCGGCGCCGCGCCACAAATCCAGGGCTTCGGCATCGTCGCGAAAGTCGATTCCGATCTCTTCAAGAATCGTGTCGGCATTGTGCTCGATCAGTGCCAGACCCTCTTCGTTGAGTATCTCGAAATACGGAATACTGCGTTTGATATAGGCAACTCCTGCCTTGCCCGTCGAAGCACGGGCACGTTTGGCATCACGGCCACTGCCACGCTTGCCACGTCGAGCTGCTCGGTCTGTACTCATGAGTGTAATGATCCGTTCAGTTATTACCTCTGATAATGTACCCGGCGGGCAGCGACCGGTGTTGCGCCGAACGACGCAGGCGTAGTGTTAAACGACCTGCCTGGCAGGATTTTCCTGCATTTGGCGGAATTCGTTGCGCAAATGACTGTGGGCGGAATACCAGCTCCGGACAAACTGATGTGTACTAAATCAACGACACCTTGAGGCGAACCTGTCAGTGGTGATCCACCAGTGAATAGCAGCTACGCACAAAATTCGCCTGTGCACTGTTCTGGATACGCCGGCGATTTTCTCTGCGCACCCTGCGTATTGCCTGTTCCGGCTCGACGCCGAACTCCACCAGGATTCGCGCCGCGATCATGCCGGTGCGCCCCAGGCCGGCATAACAATGTATCGCAACGCGCTCGCCGATACGAAGTGCATGCCGAATACGTTCGCCCTCGACTGCCCAGACATTCTCGAACTCCTGGTTGGGAATATCCATATCGATGATGGGCAGGTGCTTCCACCAAATCCCCGCATTCTGCACCATGGCAGGCAGACCTTCTATCTTGTTGAGACGAAGCTCGTGTGGCTCCATAAGACACAGGACGCCATTGGCACCCCATTCGATGATCTCGTCGAGGTCCGAACGCAGCATCCGCTTGCTACCCGATGAGGGCCTGTCAATGCGGGTACCGGGACAGGCAACCAGTCCCATGCAACCCACGGAACCCGGCACGGGGATGGTATCGATCGGGTTGGCCTGTATCGGTTTACCCAGTCCAAATATCATCTCTGGTCAGTGTCCGGCAATCAACCCAGCAACAGCCGGACTTTGAAAGTCCACCTCGACGGTGGGTAAAAACGTGCCGTGTTCAGGATGTCCAGTAGTAGATGCGATCATGCA